>JAQXRK010000069.1 GCA_029218485.1 bacterium
AGCTGTGCGATCAAGCCCTCCATCTCCTGTCTCGTTTCCAAAACAATCTTGCGGGCATCCTCCCTCGCTTTCTGGCGAAGCTGCGCTTTCTCCTGATCGAGCTTTTGCTGGCGCTGCTCAAGGTCGCGGCGTATCCGCTGCGCCTCCCAGCGATCCTCCTGCGCCGCCAAACGATCGTTCTCTGCTTCCCGGCGTGCCGCTTCCGCACCGGAGAGGACGTCTTCAAACGCCACATCCCGCTTTTCCAAAAAGCAGCGTGCGCGCTCGATCACCGACCCAGAGAGTCCAAGGCGCTCTGAGATCTCAAAAGCATTCGATTTTCCTGGTATACCGATGAACAGGCGATAGGTCGGGCACAGGCGATCGACATCAAATTCCATCGAAGCGTTCTGCATGCCGGGATGCGTCAGCGCAAACGCCTTGATCTCGCTGTAATGCGTCGTTGCCATTGTCAAAGCGCCGCTCTCATACAAACGCTCAAGAATCGCCTGTGACAACGCCGCGCCCTCAAGCGGGTCGGTTCCGGCGCCAAGCTCATCGAGCAGCACGAGGCATTGCTCATCCACCTGCTGAAGAATCTGCACGGTGTTGGTCATATGCGAAGAAAAGGTGGAGAGTGACTGCTCGATGGACTGCTCATCCCCGATATCGGCAAATACCTCCCCAAACACGGAGAGCTCCGTCCGCTCATCGCATGGAACGAACATTCCGGACATCGCCATCAGGGTAAACAGTCCCACCGTTTTGAGCGTAACCGTTTTACCGCCGGTGTTCGGGCCGGTGATAATGAGCGTGCGGAAATCTTCCCCCAGCCACACGTTGACCGGAACAACCGTATCCTTTTGCAAAAGCGGATGCCGCCCCTCAACGATGTGGATTCTATGATCCGCATTCATCTTTGGCCGAACCGCACGCATATCTCTGGCCATGATTGCCTTGGCAAAGATGACGTCGAGCGTACCAAGGATGTTCAGGCTGGTATAAAGCTCCTCAGCAACCGGGTCGAGCAATGCGGTAAGCCCCGCGAGGATGCGGCCGATTTCCACCTGCTCCTCCGATTGCAGGCGGCGCAGCTCGTTTCCAAGCTCTACCGCCGCAGCCGGTTCAATAAACAGCGTCGCGCCGCTGCCGCTCTGATCGTGTACGAGCCCGGAGATCTGCGTACGAAACTCAGCCTTGACAGGCAGCGCAAAGCGTCCATTGCGCACCGTGATGATCGGCTCCTGCAGGTATTTCTGGTAGACGGTGCTTTTGATCATCGCATTGAGCTTATCCCGCATGCGTTCGTTTGTAATGCGCATTTGGCGGCGAATCCGCGCCAATTCCGGCGATGCGTTATCCGCGATCTCATCCTCAGACAGAATGCACCGCCCTATCTCCTCTTCAATCGATCGGTGCGCAGCCAAGCGGTTCGCCATCATGCCGAGCAATCCCGGATTATCCGTGCTCTGCAAAATCTCCCTCGCATGGCGGGATACACGCAGGCAGTGTGCCGCGGCAAGAAGCTCCCCCGTAGACAGGGCATGGGCGGCGTGTATGCGTGCAAGCATCTCCCGAATATCAGGAAATCCTTCGATGGGCGTTCGGCCGGTTCTGCGATACAGGCTGTCCGCTTCGGTTGTTTGCTGCAGCAGCGTCTCCACATCGGAAAGCCGGTCTGCCGGTTTCAGCTTATCCGCAAACTCTCTGCCGATATCGGATGCCAGATGCGTCCGCAAGATGTCACATATTTTGTCGTATTCAAGAATACCAAGTACCCGTTGGTTCATTGCTTCCCTCCAAATTCCATCCGTCCCCAGTCCGTTTGTCACAGGGCTTGCTCGTATCATCCTCGGCAACCCGTGCTGACTATCCACCATTTCCATACAGCAACCACCTGCCATGCGAGCAGGTGGTTCACCAAAGTCCACAATCACATTCCCTCGCAATCGCAACAGAAAGTGAGTCGGCGATGCCGTACCGCAGTGCAAAGGAAACCGACGCCGATGGGGGCAGAGCCGAGCTGAGCAGCTGGCGACTTTGGACCGGCTTCAAGCAAGCGCAAAGCCTCTGATGCCAACCATTAACCGCGCTTGCAGTCAGGCCAGAGTTGTTCCAAACCGATTTCACCTGAGGTCATGTGATCTTCACACAGATAATTTTCGCCGACTCGCCGCTTCCGCCCTTGCCGCGCGTGCCAACAACCAGATAATTGTTAAAGACAGCGGGGGTAGAATCGATCCGAGAACCGAGATCCAGCGAATACAGCAGCGCTGAAGTGCTGGCATCATAGAGTTTGATGTAGCCGGCACGGTCGCACTGAATCAAATATGCTTTATCCGTTTCATCATAGACAACGACCGGGGACGACCAGTAATCCGCTTCCCCCGCCTG
>JAQXRK010000070.1 GCA_029218485.1 bacterium
CCCCGAAAGGGGGCCGAGCCTTTGTACATACACTCCCGGTCCTGCAGTCCGGGCATCCGCCCGCTACAGCACCATTCCGGACAATCCCTGGTCGGCATACCCGGCAAGCCCGAAGCGGACGCCGAGCAAAACCGCGGCGGTAAGGACGAGCGTCAGCAGGGCAACCGTGCCGATATAGGCAAGCGGCGTGCGAGCGGAGATGACGTGGCGTGCGATGAGGTAGATCCCTCCGAGCAGCAGCGCAATGGCGGAGACTTCGCCGATGCAGCCGGGAATCCTGCCGAGGAACATGTCGAGAAGCGACTGCTCCGGAATGGCCGGCATCTGCATGGTGTGCATCGGGGTGGCGCTCGTCACCACATCCACGGCGGAGCCGAACGGGAGCGCGGTTCCGGGCGCGGTGAAGCGGGTCAGATCCCGCGGGAAGAACAGCATCAAAAGCGCGCGCGGTGAGCGCGGGATTGAGCAGGTTTCTACCCAGCCCGCCGCACAGGAGCTTGGCCGCCAGAATCGCAAACACGCCGCCGATCGCCGCCACCCAGTAGGGTACGGTCGCCGGCAGGGTCATCGCCAGCAGCAGGCCGGTCACGAGGGCGGAGAGATTGGCTTCCGCGGGCTTTTTCATGGCCAGCGATGCGAGCAGCTCCGTTGCCGCGCAGACCGCCATGGTCAGGCAGCACACCGCAAGCGCGCGAACGCCGAACGCCCAAACACCGGCGGCAAGCGCCGGCAGCAGCGCAATCAGCACATCGCCCATCAAGCGGCGCGTCGTCACATTGCTGCGGATATGGGGGGAAGAGGTTACAGACAGCGTCATTTTGCGGACACCTCCTTCATCGCGTGCTTTGCATTGCGGAACCGCTCCACGAGCGATTGCTTTGCCGGGCAGACATAGGCGCAGCAGCCGCATTCGATGCAGTCCTCAAGATGGAGCCGCCTGAGCTCCTCCCAGTCCTGCTGCCCGGCATAGTGGTCGAGGTACATCGGCTGCAGGCCCATGGGGCAGGCGGCGGAGCACTTGCCGCAATGGATGCACTGGGCCTGACCGTCCCCGTCGTTCTGCGCGCGGCGGAGGCACAGAACAGCGCCCGTTCCCTTGGTCACCGGCACGGACAGGTCGCTCTCGGCAACGCCCATCATGGGGCCGCCCGCGATGACCTTCCCGGCGTCGTCCGTCAATCCGCCCGCCGCCTCGATGACCTGTGCAAACGAGGTGCCGATGCGGACGGTCACGTTCTGCGGTTTTTTCACCGCTTCGCCGGTCACGGTCACGATGCGCTCCGTCAGCGGCTGGCCGAGGATCACCGCGCGGTGGATGGCGGCGCAGGTGGAAACGTTGAACACAACGCAGCCGACGTCCTTCGGGAGCTTGCCCGAGGGCACCTCGCGCCCGGTAACCGCGCGGATGAGCTGCTTTTCCGCCCCCTGCGGATAGCGGGTGGGCAGCACGCGCAGCTCCACATCGGAGCGGTCCGAGAGCGCGCTCCTGAGCACGCCGATGGCCGCCCGCTTATTGTCCTCGATCGCGAGAACGACGCGGCCGGGCTTCAGCGCGGTCTTCAGAATCGCAAGGCCGGACAGCACATCCGCCGCCGCATGCTGCAGCAGCGTATCGTCCGCGGTGATATAGGGCTCGCACTCGCAGGCGTTGGCAATGAGCGTATCCACGCCCTCCGTGCCCGCCTTGACATAGGTCGGGAAGGTCGCGCCGCCCATGCCCACGATGCCCGCCTCACGGCAGATGCCGGCGATCTGCTCCGCGGTCAGCCCATCGGCCGTCGCATGCGGCGTCAGCGCGGATGCCGGGGTGTCGCAGTAGTCGTTGCGGATCACAACCGACAGCACCTCGCCGCCGGTACAGGGGCGCTTCTCCACCGCCGCCACCGTGCCGGAGACGGACGCATGCACGGGAACGCACAGGCCCTCGCCGTCGCCGATCTTCTGACCGACGCCGACCTTGTCGCCCACCTGCACCAGGGGCGCGCAGGGGGCGCCGATGTGCTGGCACAGGGGGATCACCACGGTGTCCGGTTGCAGTGCAGGGGCGGAGCTTGTTTCACTCAATTCTTTGCGGGGCGCCGGATGTACGCCGCCGGAAAACAGGTGTTTCATCAATTTCGCCTCGTTTGTTGAAATTTTCAGGTTCTGATATAAAACGCTGTACCGCGTTGTACACCGCAACGGTATCGAAGCCGATACCGCAACGAGCGGCGAGGACGCGCTGGTCATGCTGCAGCAGAAGGAATATGCGCTGCTGCTGCTCGATATCAATATGCACGGCATGGACGGGTTCCG
>JAQXRK010000071.1 GCA_029218485.1 bacterium
AGGCTCCATGATAAGTCACGAAAAGCGTATTGATATAAAAATATGAATTTGTTTGAGTATATAAACCTCCCGCAGCGACGCTAGCGCCGCCGCAGGAAGTATTTGGCAGTTTTGTTACAAAAGAATAATCTTACTTGGTACCGAAAAGACGATCGCCCGCGTCACCAAGACCGGGGACAATATAACCATGGTCGTTTAGGCATTCATCGATTTTACCAACATAAATATCTACATCGGGATTTGCTTTCTGCATGGCTTCAATTCCTTCGGGTGCAGCAATCAGACAAACAAGGCGGATGCTCTTCGCTTTTGCATCCTTCACAATACGGCAGGCTTCAATGGCAGAATTGCCGGTGGCCAGCATCGGATCGACGATGATTACATCCCGCTCCTCCACATCCGGGGGAAGCTTGCAGTAATAGCCGGTCGGCATCAGGGTATCCGGGTTTCTGTAAAGACCAATATGGCCAATCTTTGCATTGGGGAGCAGGCTCATCATGCCATCCGCCATGCCGAGACCCGCACGAAGGATGGGCACAACCGCCAATTTTTCATTTTCAAGAACCTTGACCTTCGCAGCGCATACCGGCGTATTGACTTCCACTTCACGGAGCTTGAGATTTCTCGTGACCTCATAGCCCATGAGCATCGCCAGTTCTGCAACCAACTCGCGGAATGCCTTCGTTCCCGTTTGTTCATCCCGCAACAGGGACAGTTTGTGTTGCACAAGGGGATGATTGATTACTGTGACGTTCGACATAAGAACCTCCTTTATCTGTTCTCAAACTCAGTAATCTTCTGTACACGGCGCCGGTGGCGTTCGTTTTCAGGAAGCGCTCCGTCAAAACCCGTATGCAACCAGATATGTATAATCTCTTTCGTCTTTTCAAAAGTCAGCAGCTTTGCGCTCAGGGCAAGGACATTTGCATCATTGTGGCGTCGTGTCATCTCCGCAGAATAGGGATCGCTGCAGAGCGAACACCGAATGCCCTTGACCTTGTTTGCTGCGATGGACATTCCGATGCCGGTTGTGCAGATGAGGATGCCGCGGTCAAAGCGGCCTTCCGCTACCGCTTCGGAAAGCGGAAATGCAACATCGGGATAGTCCATGCTGGAGTGATCGAAGCAACCGAAATCCGACACCTCGTAACCGAGCGCTTTCAGCCAGACGAAGATCTCTTCCTTGCGATCAAATCCACCGTGGTCGCAGCCAATTGCAATTCGGTCGATCCCGTTCACCATGCTCACCGACACTCCATCATACATTAATCATGCGAAATCCTGCTGCTCGCAGCAGGCGGTTCATATAGGCCATGCCGGCATCCTCTGCCGGAATCCCCTCCGCCAAGATGCAATCCGCGCGTCTGTCCATCTCCCGAAGGGATGCAAACAGCGATGCGCAAAGCGTCTCCGGATAATTTCTATCTCCCAGTATAACATACTTTTTTTCAAGATAAAAGTCTTTTGTTTGCTCAGTTGCTGCAATTTCACATTTTTTTCCCTGCATTTCCAGTGAGCAATAGAGCTCTGCGATCTTTTTCGCCGCTTTTTCCGGTGTACCGCTTACAACCACAACCTCGGCATTCGGAGCGTAGTGCTTGTATTTCATGCCCGGAGAAGCGGCAACCTCTCCTTTCTTCAAAGGGGATAACACGCTGGGCGCGACACGAACTTCGCCGATCACAGCCGCCAGCATCTCACGGGTAATCGCCCCCGGCCGGAGAATGGTCGGCTCGCCGGCAAGCGAAAGCACGGTGGATTCCACGCCATACTGACAGCTGCCGCCATCAAGTATCAGGGGAATCCGGCCGTCCATATCATGAAGCACATGACCGGCACACGTGGGGCTCGGCTTTCCGGACATATTTGCCGAGGGAGCAGCGATCGGTACGCCCGCTCTCTCGATCAGCAGCTGCGCGGTTCTGTTCGCCGGCAGGCGCACCGCAACCGTATCCAAGCCGCCCGTAACCTCATCCGGCACTATGTCGCTTCGCTGCGCGATCAGCGTAAGAGGACCCGGCCAAAAGGTATCCATCAGCTTCCACGCAGCATCGGGAACCCGGCGCCAAAGCGACTTCACCTGCTCCTTGTGGGCAATGTGCAGGATGGACGGATTGTCCGTGGGCCTGCCCTTTGCAGCATAGATCGCCCGGACGGCGTCCGGATTCAATCCGTTCGCGCCGAGGCCATAGACCGTTTCAGTCGGAAAGGCGACCAATCCACCTGCTAAAATAATCTGCGCGCCGCGGTTGGCGCCCAACTCCGGATCGAATACGGTTGATATCACTTCCGTTTTCACTGTACCGTTACCTCTCATTGCTCGACAGCAGCTTTGCACGCTCCGCTACGATCAGCGCATCGATCAGCTCATCCATATCCCCATCCAAAAACTGCTCGAGCTTATACAGCGTCAGGCCGATGCGATGATCGGTAACGCGGCCCTGAGGAAAATTGTAAGTGCGGATTCTCTCGCTCCGATCGCCGGAACCGATCTGATTTCTGCGTTCAGAGGCCAGCGCCGCATCCTGCTGGGACTGGTAATGGTCGAACAGGCGGCTTTTGAGCACGCGCATGGCCTGCTCCTTGTTCTTGAGCTGCGATTTCTCATCCTGGCACTGAACGACAATGCCGGTGGGAAGATGCGTAATGCGGATGGCGGATTCCGTCTTGTTGACGTGCTGACCGCCCGCGCCGCTCGACCGGTAGGTATCGATGCGAAGATCCGCATCCCGCAGTTCAATCTGTACATCGTCCACTTCGGGCAGCACCGCAACCGTTGCGGCGCTCGTATGGATTCTGCCCTGCGATTCCGTCTCCGGCACGCGCTGCACGCGGTGAACCCCGCTCTCATACTTGAGCCGGCTATAGGCGCCGCGGCGGCCGCCAAGGGAGAGCACGACCTCCTTTACACCGCCCATATCCGTCATATTGGAAGAAATGTATTCCACGCGATAGCCGTTTCGCTCCGCATAGCGCAGATACATGCGCAGCAGGTCGGCGCCAAACAGGGATGCCTCGTCCCCGCCGGTACCGGCGCGGATTTCGAGGATAACGTCCCGATCGTCGTTAGGATCTTTGGGCCGCCGGAGCGTGTGAAGCGTCTCCTCCTGCTTTGCCGCAAGGGCTTCCTGCTCATTTAGCTCCGCATGTACGAGTTCCTTCATCTCACCATCCAGATGATCGTTCAGCATGGCGCGGCACTCGGCGATGGTGTCCAGCGTTTTTTGATAGCTCTGCGCTGCTGCAACCAGCTCCTCCAAAGAGGCATGTTCCTTTACCATTGCGCGCCAGGACGCCATATCCTCCATGGCATTGGGCGCCGCAATCTGCTGCGACAGCTCTTCATATCGCTCGCAAATGATCTTGAGCTTTTCCAGCATAAAAGCTACCGTTTATCCTTCCAATCAGAATTCGTGTTCTCAATCTGTATCGCTCTCGGCCTTTGCTCGTAATCGTACAGGATTTCTGCATTTTCAAACATCGCCGAAACCGAAGCCCCCTGCTCGCAGCCGATCTCGAGCAGGAGTGCGCCGTCCTTCCTCAGATGCGGTTTGAACCCGGCGGCGATTCGCCGGTAGAACAGCAATCCGTCCTCCCCGCCGTCCAGCGCAAGCCTGGGTTCAAACGCAACTTCCGGCTGCAAATGCGCAAGATCCGCCGCAGTCAGATACGGAGGGTTGGATACGATCAGGTCAAACCGCTCCTCACCGCGCAGCGGATCGAACAGGTCTCCGCGGCGGACATCCACGCACACGCCATTCTGCGACGCATTCTCTCTCGTCAACGCGCAGCAGTCCGGATGAATATCCACGCTGACAACCCTTACGCCCGTCAGGCGGGCAAGGGAAACACCGATACAGCCGGACCCGGCGCAAACATCGAGCACATCCCGGTATCCGCGCGCGCGAATGAGGTGAACAGCCCGCTCCGCCACGATTTCCGTATCCGCACGCGGTATCAACACGCCCGGTCGAACTGACATCGGCAGGCCCATGAACGACCACTCGCCCAATATATATTGCAGCGGTTCTCTGCTTCTGCGGCGCTGCAGCATGCGTTCGAGCTGCTCGTTCAATTCTGCGGGCCATGGGTTTTCCCGCATTGCCGCAAGCGCGGGCACCGAAGTCTTCAGAAGCTGGGCTACCATCAGCCGTGCTTCAAACGAGGCCTCTTGCGGGTCTATGCTGCGCAGAAATTGCGTTGCTTCACGGAGCGCTGCCCCGATGGTCATGTTTCCGGTTCGGAAGCAACGCTCTCAGCAGGCCCCTCGGAAGCGGCCGGTTCTGTGATCGCTGGTTCCTTCTCCTTATTCTCCGTTTTATTCGCCGTCTCGGGGTTCATCGCCAGATGGAATGCGGCAAGCGCTACCTCGAGCATTTCCAATTCCGGTTCTCGCGTCGTCAGATACTGGAGTCCCAGGCCGGGTGCCCGCACGATCCTGGCAATGATTCCATCGCTGGCGGCCGCCAGCTTCAAAACCTCATAGGATAACCCGGCCACCAGGGGCAAAAAGATCAGCCTTGTGGCAAAGCGCAAAAAGAAGTTTTCGCTATACGGCAAAGCCGCAAAAAACAGGATGGAAACCGCCATCACAAGAAACAGGTAATTGGTGCCGCATCTCGGATGCAGGCGCGTAAAGCGCATTGCGCTCTCCGGCGTCAGCTCCGCTTCATGCTCATAGCAGGCGATCACCTTGTGCTCCGCACCGTGATACATGAAGAGGCGACGGATATCCTTCATGCAGGAAATACTCACCAGATACAGCAGAAAGATGGCAAGGCGGATGAAGCCCTCCGTCAGGCTCTTCCAAATCGTTCGCGCCGCATCCTTCCATGGGATCAGCTGTGTCAAAAACGTGGGCAGGAAGAAAAACAAACCGATCGCCAGCAGGATCGCCAGAACGACGGCGATGGCCATCGCAATATCCATCGCAGACTTCCCCAGCTTATCGGCAAGCCACTTCTCAAATTTCGATGGCTCCTCCTCTTGCAAATCTTCTCCGTAAAGCTCTGCCGAATGCATGGTCACGCGCATGCCGTTCACCAGCGATTCGATGAATGCGACCACGCCGCGTATGATGGGGAAACCGAGAAACGTTCCCTTTTTTGCTTTGGTTGGCTGCTCAGTATACTCCGTAATGATGCTGCCGTCATTTTTTCGAACCGCGAGCGCCACGCCACCCGCCGGATTGCGCATCATGACACCCTCGAGGACTGCCTGACCGCCAACTGCGCATCTCTTCAATTCGCCATACGCTCCTTTTTCAGTATTGTCATATTATAACACGCATGCATCGGGCGGGCAATACGGGTTCATTCGCCGTCCGCTATACCCGTGGACAATGAATTTTGCACGCATCTTGTAAAGCGCTCCCGTGAGCACGCCTTTGCGCCCATGATTGAAAGCAATGACACCCAAAAAGCACAGCGGGCACGGAAAACCGGCCCGCTGTTCTTTGAAATCATCCGTATCAACCTTACTCCGCTTCGTCCAACCGCGAGGTGCAGTGCGGGCAGCGGGTTGCATCGTCCGCAATCTCCACTCTGCAGAAGGGGCACAGT
The DNA here is from genome assembly GCA_029218485.1 of bacterium. Lineage (GTDB taxonomy): Bacteria > Bacillota > Clostridia > Christensenellales > CAG-138 > Aphodomorpha. The sequence goes on from JAQXRK010000071.1 coordinate 5,562, forward strand.
CTCGGCTCCTTCACGGGCTCGGCAGCGGCCTCTTCCTTGGCGGGCCGTTTCAGCTTATTGAGCAGCTTAAGCAGGAAAAAGATGCAGGCGGCAATCAGCAGGAAGTCGATGACCACAGAGATGAAGCTGCCGTATGCAAGCGTTGCAAAGCCGGCTGCCTGTGCGTCTGCGGCCGTTGCGAACTTCGTACCATCCCCGTTCATCACCCAAAACAGGTTTTCAAAGTTGACCCCGCCAATCAGCAGGCCAATCACCGGCATAAACAGATCGTTGACCAAAGAGGTTACAATCTTGCCGAACGCACCAGCGATCATGACGCCGACGGCCATGTCCAGCACATTTCCCTTAAATGCAAACTCTTTAAACTCTTTCCACATGTCCCTCTATCCCCCGTCTTGAAGATTGTTGAGCCATTCTAACACATTCTCCCCGCTGCCGCAAGGGGCGCGCACAGCGGCTCTCAAGCATGCGGAACGGTAAACCGGAACACCACGAAATCCCCTTCATTCGACGCACAGATCGTGCCATCGAGCTGCTGCAGAATCTCTCTGGCGATGGCAAGCCCCAGACCCGTTCCGAGGCCTGTATGCGACTTGTCCGCTTTGTAAAAGCGCTCAAAGATGTGCGGCAGATCGGCCTCTTCGATATGGCCGCTGTTACGCACCTCGACCACAAGCTCCCTCTCGTTCGCGGAACAGGTGAGCAGCACCTGTCCATCGTCGCTGGCATACTTGATCGCATTATCCACAAGCGCGATCAGAACCTGCTCGATTCGATCGCGGTTGGAAAGGCAGGCCGGGAGGGCCGCGTTTTCCTCATACTGCAGGTCGATATCGCTGTAGGATGCGGTGACGCGCATTCTTTCCGCCACCTGACAGAGCAGCTCGTTCATATCAAACGCCTCCCGCACCAGAGCGACGCTGCCGGACTGCAGGCGCGAAAGCTCCAGCAGATCGTTGATCAGGCGGGAGAGCCGCATGGACTCCCGCAAGATATAGCCATAGTAGCGGGATTTGTCCTCCTCTGAATGGATCAGTCCATCATTGAGCGTTTCCGCAAGGCTGCGAATGGAAGCGATGGGCGTGCGCAGCTCATGGCTCACATTGGCCACATACTCCCTGCGCGTCTGCTCCAGCCGCTCCGCCTCGGTGATGTCCCGAAGCAGAACAACGATGCCGGGCTTGCCGCCGCTGCTGGTCTGGGAGCTGGCGCAGGCTACATGAATGATGCGATCTGCGGTCGGGAACTGCACTTCGACCGGCTGTGCGGAAGAGGCGGCCTTCACAAAGTCATCATGGAAGCGTTCTGCAAGCGCCTGACAGGAAAGCGCATCCCCGCAATCCTGCATCAACCGCTCTGCGGCCGGGTTGGAAAAGATCACGGTTTTCAGATCGGAATCGAACGCGACCACGCCATCTCCAATCCCTTCCAGAATGGCCGAGAGGCGGTTGCGCGCGAGAACAAGGTCGCCTATGGTGGCAGACAGCGCACTCGACAGGTGGTTGAGCGCACCACTCAGCTGGCCGACTTCGCCCGGATACGTCTCGTCGGCGCGCGCACCGAAGTCGCCGTTTGCCATTTGGGTGGCCACCTGCGTCATCTGCTGGATCGGCGATGCGATGCGGCGGCTTCCGAAATAGGCGGGCAAAAGCATGATGAGTGCCGCGACACAAGCGCTCACCGGCATCGCCCAAAACAGCTTCCGGATCGATTCGCGCACCTCAGCCGCACGCTTTGCCAGCACAACGGCGCCGTTGACCCGGTGCAAATTGTCGTATATCGGAACGCCGACGGCGATCAGCCCCCTGTGCCAGATGATATTCGTGACCTGATCGCCTGTCAGCAGTACATCGGACACGATCTTTTGATACGCCGCACCCGGTTCACTGCCCGTATCCTCCTTCGACCACAGCAGCAGAGAGCCCTGCGCGTCATAGATATAGATGCGGGCGCCCCGGAGTTCGGATGACATGAAGGCATAGAAGGAATCAAAAAGGATCTCCCGGTTCATCTGCTTGGAGCAAAGATAGGACAGGGAAACCGCGCGGGAAAGAAGATCGGCTGCGACGCGATCAGAGAGCACATGAACGGAGGAAAAGCCGTACAGCAATCCCGTCAGCAGCGCAGTCAAAATACATGCGCACAACAGATAAAGCAAAAGCTTTTTGAAAAATGAGCCGCGTATCATTCCATTAAGCCAAATTTGTAGCCGACGCCATAGACCGTGCGAATCCCCCACTTGCATTCCGAGGGCGGCATCTTCTGCCGGATTCGCTTGATCTGCGTATCAACCGCGCGCGTATCGCCAAAGTAGTCGTAGCCCCAGACCTTGGAAAGGATCTGTTCCCGGTCGAACACCCGCCCCGGATTGGAAGCGAGCAAATGCAGGATTTCTACCTCCTTCGGCGTGAAATCCACCTGCTTGCCGTGGATGCGAACCTCATAATTGGACAGGCTGATCTCAAGCTCATCCATGCGAATGGTCTTGTCCTGCGCATCTTCCGGCATAGCGCTGGTTCTGCGAAGCACCGCCTTGATCCGGGCGACCAGCTCCCGCGCGGAAAACGGCTTTACGATATAATCGTCCGCACCGAATTCCAATCCCAGAATACGGTCGATCTCCTCCCCCTTTGCGGTCAGCATGATGATCGGAACCGAGCTGGTCTTGCGGATCTCCTTGCAGACATCGGTGCCGCTCATTCCTGGCATCATCAGATCCAGAAGGATCAAATCCGGATTTCCCGTTTTCGCCATGTCCAAAGCCTGTATGCCGTCATAAGCAGAAATATGCTCAAAGCCCTCATTATCCAGATAGGCGCACAGGGTTTCATGGATAATTGGCTGATCATCACAGATCAATATGCGCGGCGTCTTAGCCATATCGGTGCCCCTTTCCGTTTTTTCTGATTATAATACAGAAAAAAGCGCATGTAAATCATGCGCAAAACCTTGCCACAATTGTCCATGATTGTTCCAAAATTCAGCGTTATGCAGGCGACAGCGCGGAAACCTCCGAGCAAAAGCCACAATAGGCATCCGCCAATAACAGGCAGGTGTATTTCAGATAGGCTGTAAATGCCGCCCGGTCCTCATCGCTCATCGCTTCGGCTTTGGTCAGCTGTGAATGGATTGAACGGCAGCATTTTACGAGCGAAGCCAGTACGGCCTGATCGCTGGAGGCAGACGCAACCTGCGTCAGATACCGCTCGGCCGTATTGCAAAGCGTCGCAACGCGTGCCCTGCCCTCTGCAACAGAATGCTGGTCGCGGTCAAACTCGATGACATAGGCGCAGAGTTCTTCCTGCATTTCAATCAGGCCCGACAGGACGTTCTCGAGCGATGCGACCTGCGCTTCTGTGCCGGTGACGATCAGCTTGCTGGTCTGTGATGTGAAGAGATATGCAGCGCTGTCCAGTCCTTCCGTCTGCAGGCGATCCCGAACCTGCTGCAAATCCGAAGCGGATGTGTAAGCCGCGGCCAGAACGCGATAGCGGCCTTCCTCCTCGATGATATATCCCGCCGCGCCGAGCGCCTGCAGCGCGGACGACTGATTTTTGGCATTATCCTCCGTGCTGTAGACGCCCATCTGCAGCGCATGGCAGGACAGCGCCGGCAATTCCAGCAGCCTTGATGCCGTTGCCGTGACTCTCTGGCCGGACGGTTCCGACCGTTCCTGCTCCAGCGTGCCGTCACCCGTGCCAAGCGCCGCGAACACCGGCGCGACCACATGCTCGGCAACCCAGGACCCGGCCCCCGAAAAGCCGACAAGATAGATCACGGCGGCCGATACAAAAAGGATGCAGAGCGCAGCCCCGGCCAGTGTCCCTCGCCGGTACGGTCTCTGCATCGTACGTCTCCGATGTCTGTATTCCATAGGATGTCACCCCCGCCAATGCCTGTTCAAACATATGCATCGGCGGCG
>JAQXRK010000072.1 GCA_029218485.1 bacterium
GACCGTGGAGGGCCTGTCCGAAACCGAGATTGGCAGCATTCTGCAGCGCTGCTTCGTCGAGGGCGATGCGGTGCAGTGCGGTTTCTGCACGCCGGGCTTCCTGATGAGCGCCTATGCGCTGCTCCAAAAGAACCCGCATCCGACGCGTGATGAGATCCGTGAAGCGATTGCTGGCAACCTGTGCCGCTGCACGGGCTACATCCCGATCATCAATGCGATCGAGAAGGCCGGCCTGACCATGGTTGGCGAGGCATAACGACGCATCCCGGTTACTATCGGAACGGAAGAACTTTCGATAGACAAACAAAGCAGCGGAATTCTTATGAATTCCGCTGCTTTTGTCATCTTTGAAATGCCGTTCAATCAGGGCCCGCCTGCCGGGCGGCTTCCCGATGGAGACCCGGCAATCGCCGGGCGCCGCATGGGGCGTTCCGCAGAACGGGACTATGCCTCCATCTGCCGCGCCAGAAATGCGGCGATGGTCTGGCAGGTCTTGCTCTCCGGCTCGCCAATGACGGCCTGCGGCTCGAGCGAAAACAGGATGACCGCGCCGACCGCATCGCTCTGGGCGATGATGGGGACGAGCAGCAGCGCTGTGGGCGATTGCTCGCTCTTCTCCGCAATGCGGCGGATCGTTCCGTTTCCCGTATCCTGCAGCACCAGCATGCGCGCAAGGATCGCCTGTTCCACATCCGTGGAGATGGGCTGGTCGGCCAGCTCCTTTTTGCAGCTTCCGGCGCAGGCAACGACCATGTCCTTGTCGCAGATCAGTGCGCTGTGACCGAACATCTGATGCAGTGTGCTGACAAATTCTGCGGCGAAGGCAGCCAGCTCCCCGACCGGCGAATACTTTTTGAGAATGATTCCGCCCTCATGATCCGTAAAGATCTCCAGCGGGCTGCCCTCGTGGATGCGCAGTGTGCGGCGAATCTCCTTGGGGATAACGACTCGTCCGAGCTCATCAATCCTTCTTACGATTCCGGTTGCTTTCAATGCCATTCCTCCCGTGCCAACGTTTGCATTTTCCAAATAGATTTTGTTTCTCCAGTAGTTTTTGCCAACACGGGGTATTTATGCGCCGTTTCGGGCGAAAAGGAAGGACCTGCTTTTTTTGAAAGCGCGGGCAAACAGGCGCGCGATGCGGTTTTGGATGGAAGTTTTTCTGTGGGAGAGGGGGATTTGTGCACCCGCCGGGGATGAACCGCCGCGCATTTGCCTGCGGTCATCCGCAAGCCGGTTTTTTGCAGTCCATAAAGAAGACCGCCTCGTCTAGCGGCACGCATTCGAGCGAAAAGCCGGCCTGCCGCATGGCGGCGGCGAGCAGCTCTGCGCTCTGCGGCTCGTCCCGCACAATGCCGTAGGTGGTATGGATGGCCTGACCGGCGGCGTCGATTGCAAGCTCGATCAGAAACGGGTTCGCCTGCAGAAAGGCGGCGTCCCAGATGAGAAAACGACCGCCCGGCCGCAGGACACGAAACACCTCGCGCGCGACCGCGCCATAGTCGTCCCCGGACATAAACATGAAGGAAAAGAAGGCCGTGGCATGGTCGAAACAGCCGTCGGGGAAAGCGAGCGCGCGTGCGTCCATCACGAGCTTGACCGGGCCATCCGGCGCTTCGGCCAGCTCCTCAGCAAGCCGGTCGATCGCGGTAACCTGCCCGCCATAGACCCGTCCGATGATCCCCTCACCGCCGCCGCCCACATCCAGTATGGCGCCGGTCAGCGTCCGTTCGATACAAATCCGGTGCATACGCGCACCTCCTTTTCCCTGTTTTGTACTATCGCAGCCGTTCTCCTCATACGTTTTAGCAAAGGTTCGATGGGGGGACAATGCATTGCACGATTATATCGAGGAGCGCATCTTTCAATCGGCAGCATACATCATTGAGAATGGCGCGACCGTCCGGGATACAGCGCGCGTATTCAAGATCAGTAAGTCAACAGTCCACAAGGACGTCTCCGAGCGGCTGCTTCTGCTCAACCCCGGCATGGCAGCTCAGGTGCGCCGCGTGCTCGATGTGAACAAAGCGGAGCGGCATATTCGCGGCGGACAGGCGACCTATCGAAAATACAAGTGCCGTGATTAGATGCGCGGATCGCCGGCGGCGCACGCGCAGGCGGCGTAGACCCGGGCGGCGCCGGCCTTTTTGAGCTGTGCCGCGCAGGCGGTCAGCGTGGCGTGTGTGGTTACCACGTCGTCGACGAGCAGAATGGACAGGCCTTTGACCCTTGGATCGGCGGTAAAGGCGCCGCGCATGTTTTTCTTGCGCGCTGCGGCGTCCAGATTCGTCTGCGATGGTGTGGAGCGGATGCGCCGCAGCAGGTCCGTGCGGACGGGCAGGCCCGCACAGCGCTCCGAAAGCGCCTGCGCTATCATTTCACTCTGGTTATATCCGCGCCGGAGCGCCCGCAGCCAATGCAGCGGTACGGGAACCATGCAGTCGATCGTCCAGCGCTCGGGGATGGGGATATGCGCGGCAAAGAAATCTGCAAGGTGGGTGGCATTGCCGTACTTGAGCCGTAAAACCGCTGATCGCGCGGGATCGGTGTATAAAAAGGCGGCCGTCAGCCCGTCGAGCGGCTCCGCACAGACCGGGTTCGGGCAGCAGCGGAGCGCCGCGCGGCAGCCGTCGCAAAGCCCGTCGCTGCCGAGAACCGCCTCCTCCATGCACAGCGGACACGCGCAGTCGTTCGGATACAGCGCATCCAGAACGATTCGTTTGAGGCGCCCGTTCATGACGACAACAGCGCCTGCCATTCGCGAAGCCGCACGCTCAGCGCGGTGTAGCGGCGCTGAGCACGGTTGTTTTCCACCATGGCGGCGATCGTATCGCGCCGGCCGATGCACACGACCTGCCTGCGCGCGCGCGTTACCGCCGTGTACAGCAGGTTGCGCGTCAGCAATACCGGCGGACCGCCGCACAGCGGCAGGATCACGATCGGGAATTCGCTGCCCTGGCTCTTGTGGATGGAAATGCAGTAGGCAAGGTCGAGCTCGTCTGACTGCGTAAAATCATAATGGGCAAGCCGGTCGTCGTCAAACAGAATGGACATCCTGCGCGAGGTGTTGTCGATCCGGTAGACCGTGCCAAGGTCGCCGTTGAACGCGCCCTGCCCCTCCACCGTGGTACCGGCGGCGCCGCGCCGCGTCCATTCGATCTTATAGTTGTTCTGCACCTGCATGACCTTGTCCCCAACCCGCAGCGTCATCTCGCCGAAGGTGTGCTCGGCCTTGTCCGGCGCGGGCGGGTTGAGCGCGGCCTGTAGCTGGACGTTCAGGTTGTGCACGCCGAGCGGACCCTTCTTCATCGGGACAAGCACCTGCATATCGAGCAGCGGCTCGCCGGTCTGCAGGCTCGCATCCGGCCGGGTGCACAGCGCGATCACGCGCCGCAGCGCCTGCTCCTGCGAAGGGATCTCCTCAAACCGGAAATCGCAGTCCGGGTCGCTCTCCAGGAGCGGCATGCTGCCCGCGTTGATCCGGTGCGCATTGGTGACGATGCGGCTCTGCTGCGCCTGACGGAAGATTTCCGTAAGGCGCACAACGCGGACGGCGTTGCTTGCGGTGATGTCGCGCAGCACATCGCCCGGGCCGACGGAGGGGAGCTGGTCGCTGTCGCCGACCATGATCAGCCGCGTACCCTCCGGAATTGCGCACAGCAGCGCGTGAAACAGTGGAACATCGACCATCGACACCTCGTCCACGATGATCATATCGTAGAAGAGCGGATTATCGGCGTTGCGCTGGAACCCCTCACCGGGGACATACTCGAGTAGCCGGTGCAGCGTTTTTGCCTCGCAGCCGGTGGCTTCGGTCATGCGCTTGGCGGCGCGCCCAGTTGGAGCGCAGAGCGCGAATTCCATCTGCATATCCATCAGGATCTCCGTAATGCAGCGGATGATGGTGGTCTTGCCCGTGCCGGGACCGCCCGTGATGACGAGCACGCCCTGCGTCATGGCCAGCCGAACCGCCTCCGCCTGCTGCGGAGCGAGCTGCAGCCCGCCCCGGGGAGAGGCGGCAGCCGCTTCCAGAAACGGGTTTTCAATCGGCGGGAGCGCGAGCTTGAGCAGTTTTTCCGCAATTTCGTTCTCCATGCGGTGCAAGCGCGGGAGAAATACGCCGTCCACATCGTCCACCATCTGATAGACAACTTCGCGCGCGCCGATCAGGTCGTCCAGCGCATCTTCGAGCGGCTCCCCGGGCACGCCGAGCAGCTTTTGCGTATAGTTGATCAGCGATTGGCGCGGCAGGTAGGTATGGCCGAATTCGCTGCGCGCCTGCGTGAGCGCGTAGAACAGCCCGGCGCGCAGGCGGGCGGGGGAGTCGAACGAAAACCCGTTGACCTTCTGCGCAATGCGGTCGGCCGTAACAAAGCCGATGCCGTCCACATCCGCGATGATCTGGTACGGGTTTTCCTCAATGCGGGCAAGGCAGGATGCACCGTAGATGCGGTACAGTTTCCACGCTTGATTCACGGTGACGCCATAGGGCTCCAGCGCGAGCAGGATATCCCGCATCGTGCGGTTTTCCTGATAGGAGAGCGTGATCATCGCGCAGCGCTTCTTGCCGATGCCGGCGATCTCCATCAGCCGTTCGGGCGCATGGTCCATGACGTCGAGCGTATCCATTCCGAAATGCGCGACAATCGCCCGCGCGGTCGACGCGCCGATGCCCTTGATGATGCCGCTGCCGAGATAGCTCTCAATGGCCTGCAGCGTTGCGGGCGCAAGCGTGGCGCAGGACTGTGCTTTGAACTGCCGGCCATAGCGCGGATGCGTCGTAAAATTCCCGGTCAGCTCCACGCGCTCGCCCACGCTGCACAGCGGAAGAACGCCGACAACGGAAACCCGCTCGGCTTCGTCGTCCGCGATCTCCAGCACCGTCCAGCCGGTATCGGCGCTGCGGTAGATGATGGATTGAATCGTACCCGTAATTTGCATGGTTTAAAACAATTGCAGCAGAAGCCCTGCCAGAACGGCAGCGGCATAGACGCTCCCCAGAAGGATGGCGTAGGTTTTGAAGCGGTGCTTGCCGCGGAGCAGCACCAGCAGGCCCACGCCGGAGGCCGTGCAAAGCCCGGCTACCGCGGAGCCGAAGGAGATCATGCCGTCGAGATACAGCTGCGTCAGCAGCACCGAGGCGGCGCAGTTGGGGATGAAGCCGAACAGCCCCGCAAGCAGCGGCTGGAACGGGCCCGGCAGCAGACAGGCGGCGAGCTGCTCCTGACCGATCCATTCGATCAGCAGACCGAGCGCCAGCGAGAAGAGGAACAGGAACAGCAGGATGGACAGCGTGCGCTTGACCGCCTCGAGCAGAATACGGCCGACGGATGCGCCGCGCTCGCACTCGCACTCGTGCTCGCCGGCCACCGCCGCATAGGCGGCGCGCTGGCGGGCGCGGCTCCACACCGCGTCCACGGTAAAGCCCGCGATCAGCGCGATGCAGATTTTTGTGAGCAGCAGCAGGCCGACCGTGCCGAGCTGATCCGTATGGCCGAGCAGGATCGGCACCGCTTCGTCCGATGTGGACAGAAACACCGCGACCAGCGTACCGGCGGAGACCAGGCCGCCGTTGAACAGCTGCGCGCACGCGGCGGAGAAGCCGCATTGCGGCAGGCAGCCCAGCCCCGCGCCGAGCAGAGGGCCGAACCGGCCGGCGCTCTGCACCGCGTGCAAAAACCGATCTGCCGCGCGATGCTCCAGATACTCCATCAAAAAGAGCGTTGCCAGCAGAAACGGCACCAGCTTTGCACAGTCGATCAGTGCGTCCAGAAGGATATCCATCAACCAATCCATTACATTTCCTCAAATACAAGTGCTCCCGCCGTGTTGCCGGCGGGAGCAGATGGCGGGTCGTCAAAAATCGATCTTCTGCTCAATGTGCGCGCCGATTTCCGCAATGGGAACGCGCACCTGTTCCATGGTGTCGCGGTCGCGGATGGTCACGCAGCCATCGGTTTCGGTATCAAAATCGACCGTGATGCAAAGCGGCGTGCCGATCTCATCCTCGCGGCGGTAGCGCTTGCCGATCGAGCCGGTCTCATCATAATCGATCATGTACTTCTTGGAGAGCTGCGCATAGACCGCGGAGGCCTGTTCGCTCAGCTTCTTGGACAGCGGCAGCACCGCGGCCTTGTAGGGCGCGAGCGCGCCGTGCAGGCGGAGCACCGTGCGCGTGTCGCCGCCCTCGAGCGTTTCCTCGTCATAGGCCTCGCACAGGAAAGCGAGCGCCACGCGATCGGCGCCGAGTGAGGGCTCCACACAGTAGGGAACGTACTTCTTGCCGTTGAACGGATCCTGATACTCGAAGTTTTCGCCGCTGTGGTTGGCGTGGGATTTCAGGTCGAAGTCCGTGCGGTCTGCAATGCCCCAGAGCTCGCCCCAGCCGAACGGGACCAGGAACTCGATGTCCGTCGTGCCCTTGCTGTAGTGCGAGAGCTCGGCCTGCTCATGCTCGCGCAGCTTGATGTGATCCTCGTGCATGCCGAGCGACAGCAGGAAGTTTTTGCAGTAGTCCTTCCAATAGGCGTACCACTCGAGGTCGGTGCCGGGCTCGCAGAAGAACTCCAGCTCCATCTGCTCGAATTCGCGGGTGCGGAACGTAAAGTTGCCGGGCGTGATCTCGTTGCGGAAGGATTTGCCGATCTGCGCAATGCCGAACGGGATCTTTTTGCGCGTGGTGCGCTGCACATTGCGGAAGTTGACGAAGATGCCCTGCGCGGTTTCGGGACGCAGATACAGCTCGGAGGCCGTGTCCTCGGTCACGCCCTGAAAGGTTTTGAACATCAGGTTGAACTGGCGGATGCCGGTGAATTCGGCCTTGCCGCACTCGGGGCAGACGATGCCGTTGTCCGCGATGAACTGCTCCATCTGCTTGTTGGTCCAGCCGTCCGGGCGCACGTCCATGCCGTGCTCGCTGGCATACGCTTCGATGAGCTGGTCGGCGCGGAAGCGCGCTTTGCAGGCCTTGCAGTCCATCAGCGGGTCGGAGAAGCCGCCCACATGGCCGCTGGCCACCCAGGTTTCCGGATTCATCAGGATGGCGGCGTCCATGCCCACGTTATACGGGCTTTCCTGTACAAACTTGCGCCACCAGGCCTTTTTGACGTTGTTTTTGAACTCCACGCCGAGCGGGCCGTAATCCCAGGTATTTGCGAGACCGCCGTAGATCTCGCTGCCCGCGAAAATAAATCCGCGTCCCTTGCACAACGAAACGATCTTATCCATCGTCTTTTCCACTGCCATAACTGTTCGTCCCTCCTCAAATTTCCGCCAAAATCGGATAAAGCCGATTTGTAAATTACCACCCATATATTATTGAGTAGAAAGGCCGTTTTGTCAAGGTCGGAGGCGGACAAGCACAAGCTTTTTGCCGGCAGCGTAGTATACAGTATCCGGCGGCGCAAAGCCGTTGGCAATAAAACACTTTGAGGAGGATTCTTTATGGGTTGCATGAACAATTTCTGCGGCGGAAATAGCATTTGGTGGATCATTATCCTGCTGCTCCTGCTGGACAATGATGGGAACACCTGCGACAGCTTGATCTGGATTCTGCTGCTTTCCCGTTTCTGCAACTGCGGCGGCCATGATTCCGACTGCGGCTGTGGCTGCGGTTCACCGGTACGCACCTGCGGTTGTTAACGATAATTTCCCACAAATGATGAAATCGTAAAACGAAATGCGCCTTCTTTGTGCTATACTATCCATGGTATAGAGCAAAGGAGGCATTTTATATGAAAACCTACCATATTGAGATCGAGGGCATGGGCTGCGCGCATTGCGTCAGAGGCGTCGAGGAGGCCCTGAGCGCCATCGGCGCGCAGGTGAACGGCTGCGCCATCGGCAGCGCGGACGTGCGGTTTGACGGCGCCGTGGATGCGCTTCGCGAGGCAGTCGAGAGCCGCGGGTTTGAAGTCAGCGCGATCACCGAGGTCTGAGCCGATGCGGGGGGGACACATCGTCGTCGGCATGTCCGGCGGCGTGGACAGCGCGGTGGCCGCCTATCTGCTCAAGCGGGACGGGCACGATGTGGTCGGCGTGTTTATGAAAAATTGGGAGGAGGATGGAGAGGACGGCGTCTGCACGGCGGCGGCGGACTATGCGGATGTCAAAAGCGTGTCCGAAACCATCGGCATCCCGTATTATACGGTGAACTTCGCCAAAGAATACCGCGAGCGCGTGTTCTCCTATTTTCTTTCCGAATACCGGGCCGGGCGCACGCCGAACCCGGATGTGCTCTGCAACTGCGAGATCAAGTTCCGCGCCTTCCTCGATTTTGCGATGACGACCGGCGCATCCCGGCTGGCCACGGGGCATTACGCCCGGCTCGGGCACGGGGACGGCATGGTGCAGCTGCTGCGCGCGGCGGATCGGGGAAAGGATCAGACCTATTTCCTCGCCGGGCTTACGCAGGCGCAGCTCAAAAACGCGGTGTTCCCGATTGGAAACCTGCAGAAGCAGGATGTGCGCCGCATTGCGCGCGAGCAGGGCTTTTCCAATGCCGCCAAGAAGGATTCCACCGGCGTGTGCTTTATCGGCGAGCGCAATTTCAAGAAGTTCTTAATGCAGTATTTGCCCGCCCAGCCGGGCGACACGATCGATGAAACGGGCAAAGTTGTCGGCCGGCATGACGGGCTGATGTATTATACGCTCGGCCAGCGGCGCGGGCTGGGCATCGGCGGGCGCGCCGACGGCACGGGCGAGAGCTGGTTTGTGATCGGCAAGGATCTGGACCGCAATCTGCTGATCGTGCAGCAGGGCGAGCATGAGGAGCTGTTCTCCCTGTCGCTCGAAGCGCCGGAGATGCACTGGATTGCGGGAGAACCGCCGAAAGCGCGTTTCGACTGCACGGCAAAATTCCGTTACCGCCAGCCGGACCGGCAGGTCACGGTCTGCTGTGAAGGACGCGGCGCGCACATCCGCTTTGCACAGCCGGAGCGTGCGGTGACGCCGGGGCAGTGGGTCGTGCTCTATGACGGGGAGACCTGCTTGGGCGGCGGACCGATCGCGTCGACGGAGCCGCAAAAGCCAATCCGCATATAGGGGTTGCCCGCGGCGCAGGTTGCCGCG
>JAQXRK010000073.1 GCA_029218485.1 bacterium
AAAGAGTGGGTTGACAAACCGGATTTTTGTATACTATACTGCTGATGAACATATAACCCTGCGTTGTGACTGGCCTATCTGAATAAGGAGGGTCTCCCTATGGATATGCTGCAGTGGAAGCTGGATGTCATCAACAATCCGGTCAAGAAGGGCATCCCTGTCCTCTCGTTCCCCGTCACGCGACTCATGAACATCAACGTCAAACAACTCCTCAGTGACAGCGATACGCTCGCACAGGGCATGAAGCTCCTGGCCGATCGTCTGCCGACGCTTGCGTCGCTCAGCATGATGGATCTGACCGTGGAAGCGGAGTGCTTCGGCGCTGCGGTGGAGGTCTATGACGACGCGATCCCCTCGGTCACCAACGTCGTGGTGAAAACGCTGGAGGACGCGGAGAATCTGCGCGTTCCCGCCGTCGGCGAGGGCCGCACGCAGACCTACATCGACGCGATCCGCAAGGCCAAAAAGCTGATCACCGACCGGCCGGTTTTTGCCGGCATCATCGGGCCGTATACGCTCGCCGGCAGGCTGATCGGCATGTCGGAACTGATGATGGCGAGCGTCACCAACCCGAAGATGGTGGAGATCGTTCTCGAAAAGGCGACGAAGTTCATCATCGAATACGCAAAGGCCTACCGGGAGGCGGGCGCGGACGGCTTTGTCATGGCGGAGCCCACCACCGGCCTGATCTCTCCGAAGCTGGCGCGCAAGCTGTCCCACCCCTATACCAAGGCCGTGATCGACGCCGTGCAGAACCGCGAGTACATCGTGATCTACCACAACTGCGGCGAGAGCGTCATCAAGATGGCGGCGGACATGTCCGCGTTCCACGCGGAGGGCTACCACTTCGGCAACTGCATCAACATGGCGGACATCGTGCCGTATCTGCCCGAGGACAGCCTCATCATGGGCAACGTTTCGCCGGCGGAGCAGTTCTGCGTCGGTACGCCGGAGAGCATGCGCAAGAACACGCGCGAGATTCTCGAGGCCTGCGACCAGTGGCCGAACTTTGTGATCTCCTCGGGCTGCGACCTCCCGCCCGTTTCCAAGTGGGAGTGCATCGACGCGTTCTTCGACGAGATCGCAGCGTTCTACCGCGACAAATAACACCCATACAGAAGGAACACACCGCACGGCGCAGCGCCCTGCGGTGTGTTTTTGCGCCGCGCGGGAGGGGGCCGTGCATCCGCCGCGCGGAGGGGGAGGGCACGCCCAAAGGCAAGGGACCCGACCCACAGAGCTTGGAGGGCAGGGCGTTTGCGCCCGCGGGCGGGAGCGCCCGGCGCGGCCGCCGGCCCGCAGGGGGACGGCGCATTGACAATTCCCCATAAAACGATATATAATTTTGATGAAATGGGTGCGGCCGGTGCGGACACACCGTCCACAGGGCAAAAGCTGCGCGCTTTGCTGCGGATTAGGCCCGGAGCCAGGCGGGAAAACCGGGAACGGTCGTGGCGTCCGGCGAGCCGGCGCAGAGCAAAACGGTATTGCGGAAGCAGCGCTTTCGTCCCAGCAGGGGCTGGCGACAGGGGCTGCTTTTCTTGTTACCAACGGCGCGCCCGAAGGCAGAAAGGAAATCCATATGAATCACAGCATCGATACCGCGTGCGTGCAGGGCGGATACACGCCGGCAAACGGCGAACCGCGCCAGATCCCCATCGTGCAGAGCACGACCTTCAAGTACGATACCTCCGAGGAGATGGGGCGCCTGTTCGACCTGGAGGCCGAGGGATACTTCTATTCCCGGCTGCAAAACCCGACGAACGACTGCGTTGCGGCCAAGATCGCGGCGCTCGAGGGCGGGACGGCCGCCATGCTGACCGCCTCCGGCCAGGCGGCGAATTTCTTTGCGCTGTTCAATATCTGCTCGTGCGGCGACCACATCGTTGCGTCGTCGAGCATCTACGGCGGCACGTTCAACCTGATCTCGGTGACGATGGCGCGCATGGGCATCCGGGCCACGTTCGTGCGGCCGGACTGCACCGACGAGGAGCTGAACGCCGCGTTCTGCGACGATACGAAGGCGGTGTTCGGCGAGACGATCGCCAACCCGGCGCTGACGGTGCTCGACATCGAGCGCTTTGCCGCCGCCGCGCACGCGCACGGCGTGCCGCTGATCGTGGACAACACGTTCGCCACGCCCATCCACTGCCGCCCGTTCGAGTGGGGCGCGGATATCGTGACGCATTCGACCACGAAGTATATGGACGGCCACGGCGCTGCGATCGGCGGTGCGATCGTGGACAGCGGCCGCTTTGACTGGATGGCGCACGCGGAGAAGTATCCGGGCCTGTGCAAGCCGGACGAGAGCTATCACGGCGTGGTCTACGCCGAGCGCTTCGGCAGGGAGGGCGCGTTCATCACGAAGTGCACCGCCCAGCTCATGCGCGATTTCGGCTCCGTGCAGTCGCCGCAGAGCGCGTTCTACCTGAACCTCGGGCTGGAGAGCCTGCATGTGCGCATGGCGCGCCACGCGGCCAACGGCATGGCCGTGGCGGAGTTTCTTGCCGGGCACGAGAAGGTGGCGCGCGTGAGCTATTGCGGCCTGCCCGGCGACCCGTACCACGCGATGGCGCAGAAATACCTGAAGAACGGCTCCTGCGGCGTGGTCGTCTTTGAGCTCAAGGGCGGGCGCGCGGCGGCGGAGCGCTTTTTGGGCGCGCTGCGGCTCATCGCCATCGAAACGCATGTGGCCGACGCCCGCTCCTGCTGCCTGTGCCCGGCGGCGACGACGCACCGCCAGATGACCGAGGAGCAGCTCGCGGCTGCCGGCGTGCCGGCCGGCCTGATCCGCATTTCCTGCGGACTGGAGAGTGCGGACGACCTGATTCGCGATATTTCCGCCGCGCTGGACGCGGTTTGCTGAACGA
>JAQXRK010000074.1 GCA_029218485.1 bacterium
CGGCTCCTGTCCGCGGGCGATGATGTTGTCCACGATGTCGTCGAGCCACGCGAAGTCGTATACGCCCTCCGCGCGCTCCGTGCGCTGCCAGCCGGACTGGATGCGCACATAGTGCACGCCCAGCTGCGCCACCTGATCGTACGCGGCATTCGGATCAAACGCATAGCGGTCGAGCTTTTCAAAGCCCACACCCAAGCGCGACCAGCCGAGCTGTGCGGCGCTTTGGGGCTGTATCCGGCCGACCTGCCTGAGCCTTTCCATCTTATACCTCCTCAAACTCCACGCCGAGCATCATCGCCAGATCGCGCACGGAGGCGGTGAAGTCGCCGTCGGTGATGCAGTAGTGCTGCGTCACGCCCTGCGCGAGCAGCTTGGTAAACAGCGCGGTGCAGTCCTGTCCCACGGGCCTGAAGTGGCTGTGGGAATACGTCGCCAGGAAGTGATCGGTGTGCGTGGCCTCCACCTGCGTGGCCACGAGCTGGAAGCTGCCCGTCTGCTCGGAGCAGTGCAGCATGGTCTTTCTCCCCTCCGGGAACACGTACCACGCGAACGGCGCGCCGGCGTACTTCCACTTCGTCTTGGCAAAGCGCACGTCCGAGGAGATCTTGCACCGGCCGCGCGGATCGGTGTAATCGTTGGGGCCGGCGTGGCCCGCGTCGAACGTGCCGCTGGGCAGATCGATGTGGAACGGCTCGATGTAGTTGACGTGCTGGCCGGAGAGCAGGCGCAGGATGGCGAACGCCACGCCGCTGCCGATGTCGCCCTCGGGCACGACCATCGTCTTGACCTCCGGGGACGTGGGCCAGAAGCCCGGCCGCAGGCCGATGTGCTTGAAGAGCACGGTGTCGATGTCGTTGAGCACGAGCAGGTCGAGATTGTACTTTTCTGCCATGCGCTCCATGCCCATCGAGGCGCGCACGGAGGCGAGGAACTTGCCCTCGTCCACATTGGGCAGCACCTCGTACTGGGCGGCGATGCGCTCCATCGTGCGGCGGGCATCCGCCTCGGAAACGGCCTCCACGGTCTCCTCCAGCTCCGCGACGGAGAGGAAGCGCATCTCCGGGCCGATCTGCGAGAAGAGCTTGTACGTATCCACATACGTGCTCCACATGACCTCGTTCATGCAGGCCAGCAGGCCGAAGGTGGACTGGCGCAGCAATGCGCGGGCGCGGGCCGCGTTGCCAAACTGCGCCGCGCGCTCCATCACCTGCGCCCACGTGCCCGCGAACGTCGCCATCATCTTCCGGTTGAAGCGCTTGATGGAGCCGCTGGCCTCCAGCGAGCCGACCAGACCGCCGCAGCACAGGTACTCGGCGAACTCGTCGTCGTCATGCGTGTCGGAAAGCTCGATCTTGTCGCGCATCCTGTGGCAGAAGAGCACCGGGCACTCCGGCATATCGCGCAGGAAGCGGATCCACGCAAAGTCCTCCGCCCACGAGAGGAAGATTGCCAGCACATAATCCACCTTCTCCGCGACAAACGCGTCGATGGCGCGCTGGACATCCTCCCGCGTCCAGACGATGCCGGTGAACGTCACGTCCGCGATGGTCGACGCGTCGCGCAGCATCCATGCGGCCTCGGCCTCCTTGCGCTCCTTGTAGGAGCCGCGTGCGGTGCCCTCGCCGATGTTGGCGAAGCGTTCCGGAGAAATGAGCAGCAGGCCCATGCGCGGGCGACGGGTGATATCCAGCATAATCGGTCACTCCTTCTCAGTACAGGTGATACTTCATGGTATTGCGGATAAAGGCCTCGACAGGCTCTTTGGAAGCGTCAATCAGCGCCCGTGCGCTCATGCGGCCGGTGCGGTAGGCGTCCGTGCCCAGCAGCTTGTCAATCGCGTAGCGGGGATCGTCCCCCCAGTGCACAAACTCGAATTTCTCCCCGGCCAGCTCGCGGATGGCGTCCATCAGCAGCAGGCCCGCAGAGAACGCGTCGGCCTTCTCGCGATCGACGATGTGCATCTGCACGCCGTGGCACATCTCGCCGGCGTGCTTGTGGAACGTGGGGCAGAAGCTCGTGCGCCGGAAGTGGATGCCCGGCGTTTCCACCTGCGCCATGCGCCGCTCCAGCTCGCCGCCGTCAAGGAACGGCGCGCCGATGACCTGGAAGGGCATCGTGGTGCCGCGGCCCTCGCTCACGTTCGTGCCCTCAAAGACGCAGGTGCCGATGTAGCACAGCGCGGCGTCGAGGTTCTGGCAGTTCGGGCTGGGCGCGACCC
>JAQXRK010000075.1 GCA_029218485.1 bacterium
CGTCCACTTCATAGGGAACTCCTCGCCGTCCAGCATGATGTTGCCCTTGCCGCCGGACTTCAGCTCCACCCAGGTCTCACCGGGATAGACCTCAGACATGTCCATGGTCATACCAAACGCTTTGGCGGAAATGCCCTGGTACTTGCCCGCATTGGGGTCCGGCTCGCTACCGCCGCAGGCTGCCAAAGACAGCAGCATGACAATCGTCAGCAAAATCGCAATTCTCTTTTTCATGTCTGTTGCTCCTTTCGGTTTATATAATACAGTTTCGTAATTTATAACTTACTTCCACAGTTCTGGCAGAACTTGCCGCCCTCATAAGGTGCGCCGCAGTTGGGGCAGAATTTGGGCTTGGGTGCTTCCTGTACGGGTGCTGCAGGAATGCCGCTGTACTGATTCCGAACAGGAACCTGCCCAACCACTTCCGTCTGGGAACCTGGCAGACATCCATGATGATCAGCAGCATTATCAACATGGAATATGCTGCGCCAAGATAGGATATCTTGTTTGCCGTCATGGCACCGGACAGCGTATGGGAGATTGCCTGCATGAAATAACCCACATTTGCCGTTGCCACACAGGCAAACAGCAGAGTAAACCGTCTTTCTTTTTTCTTCTCCCACAGGAGGTAACAGACGAGCAGCAGCACTGACATTACTGCAACCGCTCCATACATAAGCGCCATATTTCCGGTTTTTGTGTCCGCCCTTGTATACTCTCAACTGGTTTTCATCATAGCACAACCGATTTGTGTTTACAAGGAAAAGCCATTATGGCAAAAGCCGTTTACATAGACGTTTTATTCAACATTGCCACGATTCTGGAAATTGAACCTTACGTTCTGCTGAAATTCTCCCCTTTCAAATAAGATACGGCGTATTTTAACTGCACTGTGGACGTTTTGTAATCATTTCAAAGATGGACATACTTAACATCAAAATGGACATAGGATACCAGGAATAATTAAAAGATGTGCACGACAAAGCAGAACCAGGCTCTGGGGTAGTGATTGGACATCCCCACAGAGTCTGATTTCGTTAAATAGTATGGAAAAAACCGTTGCAAATCAATTCTTTTCAAGAAAAAACTGGACACCCGCTTCGATACGTATTGTATCAAACTGGTGTCCAGTTATGGTTGCGGGGGAAGGACTTGAACCTACGACCTCCGGGTTATGAGCCCGACGAGCTACCAACTGCTCTACCCCGCGACGGAATGCGGAAATGCCGCATCATGCAGCTTTCCTTAGACGAATTATATTGTAGCACGCCCTGCAAGACATGTCAACAGGGAAATCGCTCGTTTTCTGTCCGTTGTCCGCGGCCATCCCATCATCCGCTGTGCCGATACCGTGCTGCGATCTGCGCGGGACATGCCGGATGCAGCGGGGCCATCCCATCATTCGCTGCGCCGATACCGTGCTGCGATATGCGCGGCGCATGCCGGATGCAGCGACCCCATTTGCGCCGCGCCCGTGCCGTTTTACGGCTGCCCGGCCATGGCCGGCGCATCCGTTTCGATATAGGCAAACACCTTGCGCAGGCCGTTTTTGTCGTCGTGCGAGCCGTATACATGCTCCGACAGCGTGAAATGCATGGCGTCGCTGGTGCTGCGGTAGTAGTGCGCCCAGCGGAAGCCGGCGCGGTAAAAGGCCAGCTCGTAGAGCAGGTAGTTGATCGTCGTCTCCGGCACGCCGAGATATGCGTCCGGATATGCGCCGTCATAGGTATAGTCGTAGTAGGAAAGGCCGTTTTCGGTCAGGATGCCGTTGTACTGGAGGTGGTTGCGCACATCGTCGCCGATCACGGCGTGGTTTTCCGGCTCGTTCAGGTTTGGGAGCATGGTGGCGTTGATGTCGATGGCCGTGCCGAACCCGTGGTGGCTGATCGTTTTGAGGCTGGATGTAAAGCGCGATACATAGCAGCCGTTGTACGTCGCGATGAGATCGGCAAGGCGGAGCACGCCGGAATCCCCGTTCGTGCCATGCACGCGCACATGGGTGTTCTGCAGGTAGGCGAGCGCCTCTTCAAAGTACGGCACGGCGTCGGTATGCACGCGCCAGGTCTCGCCCGCGGGCAGGCCCTCGATCGAGGTGATGTAGGTCTCCTCCCAGTCCGGGTCGGCCAGCGTGTAGCGGCCGTTGACCCACTGGTAGCGGTAGAGAAAATGCGACGTATCGCCGAAGAACGCCAGCGCCTCCCGGTAGGAATCGTTGAAATCCGATGGCTGGAGCACCTCCCAGTCGTCGCCGGCCACATAGAAGCGCACGCGCAGCAGCTCAACGGAGCGGAGCCTCTCGCAGGAGGCGACGAGCTTGAGCGTGTGCACGCCGCTCTGGAACTCCTCAAACCGGATGCACTCCGCGAGCGACACGCCCTCGATCGTATCGGCGCTCGTGAGCGCATAGGTTTCGCTGACGGAGCCGGGCAGCATGTGCACCGTATGCTGGTAGGGATAGAGCGGGCCGTCGTTGTTGTAGGCGCAGGTCACGGTGATCGTGACGGCCGTAACCGGCCGGTTGGCGCGCACCGTTCCGCCGATGGGGAACGCGTCGCCGCGCGCATGGCGATAGCCGGATGCGGGCATGGGCCGGTCCGGGTCCGGCTCAAAGGCGATCTCCGGCGCGGGCGTGGGCGATGAGAGGGCGAGCGCAACGGGTGCGCCCGCAGGCCCGTCCGCGGGCTGTGCGGCGCGCGCCGGGGTCAGGAGCAGCACGGCGGCCGCGCAAAGGCACGCTGCCGCAGCGGCGGCAACGCAGATGAAAAGGATACGCTGTTGCTTGCTCCAGTGGCGCATGA
>JAQXRK010000076.1 GCA_029218485.1 bacterium
ACCGGCCAGCTCTACGACGACCAGCAGGCGCGCACGGCCCCGACCCAGGACCGCAGTGAGGAGCAGCGCCTCGTCCGCCGCCTGGAACGCCTTGGCCACCGCGTGGTCCTGCAGCCCGCCGTCGCCGCATGACCCCCCCCCCCCGGCTCCGGCAATCCACTGAGCGACAAGGACTCAACGGCGTGTACCGAAATGTGTACCAAAAAAAATCAAAGCCCCTGAATCTCCAACGATTCAGGGGCTTTTCTGGTGGGGATGGAGGGGCTCGAACCCCCGACCTCTTCGATGTGAGCGAAGCGCTCTAACCAGCTGGGCTACATCCCCGAACATGTTTTATTTTACAGCATATGGGTACCATTTGCAAGTACTTTTTTCTTCCAGACGATGCCAGTTGAAAACCGGCCCATTTTCTCCTATAATAAATGAACTGGTATGTGCCTGTTTCGTGCGGATCCCGCCGCCTTGCCGGGGGAGCCGCTGCGCGTGATCGAAGGAGACGGAGCCTCTTGCTGCAAAAATCGCTCAAATGGATGCTGTTGACGCTGCTGCTTGCGGGTCTTTTGATCGGTGGGATCGTCTGGATCGTATCGGCCGTTTCCGCGCCCGCGATTGCGCCAGCCACCCCTGCGCCCACGCCGGCCGCGCCGTCCGCCGCACCGGCAGCTACGCCAACGCCCTCCCCGTCCCCCACCGCGTCGCCGGCGCCTCTTGAAACGCCCGCGTCGGAGACGGACTGGCTCGCCGCCTACATGGATACCATGACGATCGAGCAAAAGCTGGGTCAGCTCGTGATGTTCGGCGGCTCCGGCACAAACCGGCCCGACAGCGACTTTGCCTCCATCCTGCAGGATTACCCGGTCGGCAACATCGTCCTCTACGGCGCCAACATTTCAAAGAGCGATGACGACGGCGGCTTTTTGCGCGCGCAGCGCCTGCTCAGCGCCATTGCGGAGACCTCGGCCTGCGACCTGCCGCCGCTCGTGAGCATCGATGTGGAGGGCGGCGATGTGGTGCGCTTCCGCTGGGATACGTGGCCGTTGTCCGCGCGCAAGCTCGGCTCCCGCAACGACCCGGACGAGGCGTATCAGCAGTTTCTCTCCATCGGCCGGAAGCTGCTGGAGACGGGCATCAACATGAACCTTGCGCCGGTGCTCGACGTTTCCGATGACCCCATGCGCACCTTCCTGACCACGCGCATCATCAGCAGCGACGAGGAGATCGTATCGTCCATCGGCGTCGCCATCATCGAGGGCTTGCACGATGCGGGCTGCCTCGCCACCGCCAAGCACTTTCCCGGCCATGGCGGAACGACCGCGGATTCGCATGCGACCACGCCGGTGATCCGCCGCTCCGCCGAATCGCTGGCCGCCTATGATCTGGTTCCGTTTACCGCCGCCATCGACGCGGGCGTGGATGTGGTGCTTGTGGCGCACATCCTGTATCCGTCGCTCGACGAAGAGCGGATCGCAACGCTGTCCCCCGCCATCATCACCGGCCTGCTGCGCGAGCAGCTCGGGTTTGACGGCATCGTTTTGAGCGATGATTTCCGCATGGGCGGATTGACCGGCCAGTGCGGCGCGGGCGAGGCTGCGGTTCGGTTTCTGCTCGCGGGCGGCGATCTGATCCTGTGCGGCCCCCAGCATGAAGCGCAGCGCGAGATCATGGAGGCGCTGCTTTCCGCCGCGTCGGACGGTACGCTGACAGAGGAGCGCATCGACGAGAGCGTCGCGCGCATCCTGCAGAAGAAGATGCTGGTAACCGGCTGGTCGCCCGTTCCCGGCAGCGCCGGCTGAGCCGCGCGGTATCCCCTTTGTTCTGCTATACGTTCTACAGCGAAAAAATGAAATGAATGGAATTTGTTGAGGAGAGAGCGGCCATGCAAATCAGTCAGTTTTTTATGAATGGAGATATGAAAGGCGCCAGTGCATACATGCGCAATCACGAGGAGTTCCAAGACATCCTCCCCGCTTATGTCGCAATATTTGAAGATTGCAAATACCGCACGTTTGAGGTGCCGGACCTGCTCAACGATATCCTGCGTTTGTATCAGGTCTATTATTGCGATGTTTTTTATTGCGGCTTATCAGAACCAGAGGCTGCAGACAAGCTGTTGACGGAGCTGCGGGCGCTTCTGGACATGCCGGATGCGGAGGAAGCGC
>JAQXRK010000077.1 GCA_029218485.1 bacterium
CGCACGAGGTCGAAGCAGAACTCGAAGATCGCGTCCCGATGGGCCGACATGACTTCGCCGATGCCGAGGTCCGTGACCTCGCCGGTCATGCCGGTGCCGTAATTGGCAATGACGCCGATGGCGGCATAGCGCATGTCGAGATCGCGCGCCAGCGGCGCCTCGGGAATGATCGTCATGCCGATCGTCTGGGCGCCGAGCATGCGCAGCATGCGCACCTCCGCGGCGGTTTCAAAGCGGGGGCCCTCGGTACAGGCATAGATCACGCGGCCGGCATAGGGGATGCCGTGCTCAAGAATCATGCGCTCGAGCAGGTCGTTGAGCTGCGTGGAGAAAACCTCCTCCATGCCCGTGTGCAGCGACAGGCGGTGTTCCCGGTCGAAGGAGGCCGGGCGGGACTTCGTAAAGTCGATAAAGTCGGAAAGCAGGCAGAGACTGCCCAATTTATGCGTATAATCGCACGTTCCCACCGAGGTGATGCCGACCACATGCGTTGCGCCGAGGCTATGGAGCGCATAGATGTTGGCGCGGTAGTTGATTTCGCCGGGGTCATAGCTGTACAGCACGCCATGCCGGGACATGAAGAAAAACTCGTGCCCATCGACCGAAGCCCGGAATACGACGGCATCTCCGTACGGAGTGGAGACCGCCTCCTCCTGATAGGGGATGGGGAGCGTTTCAATGTTGGTGCCGCCAATGATTGCAAACTTCATGAGCCTTGCCCTCCGATCGGAAGTTATTGCTTGGGTAAGGGGGATGATTCCAAGTATACCACAACGCGTGGGAAAAGGGTAGTCCCCGGAAGCAAAACCGGTCGAAGCGGCGCACAAAATGAAAAAATCATGGAAGCCATGGCGGAAGTATGGTATGATGCTATAAAATGGAGGGTATCGCTGTGTTGGTGAACATACGGGCGGGAAAGGAAGCGGATGTCCCGCGCCTGACGGAGATCTATAACGCGGAGGTGCTTGGCAGCATCGCAACGTTCGATACCGTGGAGCGAACGGAGGATGAGCGCCTGCAATGGTTCCGCGCGCACGGCACTCTGCGCTATCCGCTGTTCGTTGCGGAGGTGGATGGCCGGGTGGAGGGCTATGCCGCGCTCTCGCCCTACCGGCCGCACGATGCGTATGCCACCACGGCTGAGCTGTCGGTGTATGTGGATGCGCGCTGGCGGGGAAACGGCATTGCGTCGCGGCTGCTCGAGGCGGTTTTGCAGCAGGCCCGCGCTTCCGGAGAGCTGCATGTGATCGTTTCCGTGATCGCCGGGGGCAACGAGGCGAGCGTGCGCCTGCACGAGCGGTTCGGCTTTCGGTATGGCGGCACGCTGCCGCAGGTAGGGTTCAAGCACGGCGCGTATCGCGATATCGTACAATATTATGTGTTTGTATAAAGGAAGGACAGCGACGATGGATTATGCAAAGGAATCGTTAAAACTGCACGAGCAGTGGGCGGGGAAGATCGAGGTCGTGCCGCGTGTGCCGACGGGGACGCGCGAGGAGCTGGCGCTCGCCTATACGCCGGGTGTGGCGGCGCCCTGCCTTGCGATCGAGAAGGATATGGACAAGAGCTATGCGCTCACGCGCCGCCACAACCTCTGCCTGGTCGTTACGGACGGCAGCGCGGTGCTGGGGCTCGGCAATATCGGCCCGGAGGCCAGCATGCCGGTCATGGAGGGGAAGTGCGTGCTGTTCAAAGCCTTCGGCGGCGTGGACGCCTTTCCGCTGTGCGTGCGGACGCAGGATGTGGACGAATTTGTCCATACCGTCAGCCTGATCGCCGGGAGCTTTGGCGGCATCAATCTGGAGGATATCGCGGCGCCCCGCTGCTTTGAGATCGAGCGAAAGCTCAAGCAGCAGTGCGACATCCCCGTGTTCCATGACGATCAGCACGGAACCGCGATTACGGTCCTCGCCGGCATGCTCAATGCGCTGCGCGTGGTGGGGAAGCGGCTTTCGGATGTGCGCATCGTCATCAATGGCGCCGGCGCCGCCGGCATCTCCATCGGAAAGATGCTGCTGAACGCAGGCGTGGGCAGCCTGACGATGTGCGACCGTGCGGGCATTCTCTGCGAGGGGCATCCGGAGGGGCTGACGCAGGCGCAGATCGATATGGCGGCGGTGACGAACCGCGAGCGGCTTACCGGCTCGCTGGCCGACGCGCTGCGGGGGGCGGACGCGTTTGTCGGCGTTTCCGCGCCCAATCTCGTCACGGCGGATATGGTCCGCTCGATGGCGGAAAAACCGATCGTGTTCGCGTGCGCAAATCCCTCTCCGGAGATCATGCCGGAGGAGGCAAAGCGTGGCGGTGCGGCGGTCGTCGCCACGGGCCGGAGCGATTATCCGAACCAGATCAACAATGTGCTCGTGTTTCCGGGCGTGTTCCGCGGCGCGCTCGATGTTCGCGCCAGCGATATCAACGAGCCGATGAAGCTGGCGGCGGCCCGCGCGCTGTCCGAGCTGATCACGGATGAGGAGCTGAGCGCGGAGAACATCATTCCGGCCGCGTTTGATCCGCGCGTGGGCAAGGCAGTTGCTGCGGCGGTCGCTGCGGCAGCGCGGGAGAGCGGCGTTGCGCGCATTTAGACCTCACGAAACGATTGGCCAAAATGTGAATTTTGAACGTATATTGGTGTAACCGGGCGAAAGTATGATATAATACCCCGGAATATCTGATGAACTGAGAGGATCGTATGGATCATAAACATGTTTGCAGAGCCGGCGCCAGACTTCTGGCTTTGCTGTTGGCGGCGGTGACGATGGCAGGCTGCGGCAATGCCGTGACCGCCGAAGAGGCGTCGCCTACTCCGGAGCCTTCTGCCACACCGCGGCCGGTGCAGGTCGTTTCCCTCGATGTGCCGGAGACGACGCTGCCGCCTGCGCCGACGGTCACGCCGACGCCGATTCCGGAAGAAACGCCGATTCCGTTTTCCTATTATGCTCCCACGGTGAACATGTCCTTTGAAGAGCTGGTGGGCAGTCTGGACGATGTCCGGAAGGAGGCCAAGGATTTGCTCGCCGCCGGATATCCGGACCCTGATACCTATTACATCATCGTCGATATCTATTGGCAGGTCGTCATGGTGTACAGGAAGGGCGCGGACGGCAAGCCGGACTATAACCAGCCGGTGCGCTACATGCTGTGCTCTACCGGCGACCCGAAGGTCGGCAGCGAAACGGCCCGCGGCGTCTTTGAGATCAAAAAAGCACGCGTGCGCTTCGGCCAGTTCCTGAGCGGCGAGACCGCCCAGTACTGGACGTTGATCCGCAGCCGGACATACTTCCACTCGATTTTGTACACCAAGGACAAGGACATTTCGTCCTATAACATCGAAGAGTATAACAAGCTCGGCAGCAAGGCCTCGCATGCCTGTATTCGTCTGACGGTGCCCGATGCCCGCTGGATTTTCTACAACGTTGCCTACGGAACGATCTGCGAAATCCGCGATGGCAGCAAGACGGATACCAACACCCAGAGCATCCGCAGCCAGCTGATCCTGGCGCCGGCGATCAAGGGGCTGAAGCTCAAGGCCGGTCAAACGCCATGGACGGACAACTGGACGATCGAGGACGTTCCGCACGAGATTGAATACAAGTATGAAGCGCCGCCGCGTCCCGCGGAGGACAACAAGGACGGCGACGACAAGACCGATCCGGGCGAGCTGGTCACGCCGGCGCCGGGCGGATCGGATCCGGGCGAACTGATCACGCCCAAGCCGGCGGAGCCGATGCCCGATACGCCGGAAACGGGAGGCGGCGGTTCCTCCAGCGGAGGTTCCTCCGAGGGCGGCTCCTCCGAGAGCGAGGGCGAATAACCAATCAAAGGATGTGGGCGGTTGCCCGCATCCTTTCCACATGTTCTGCAGCAGAAAGGATGGTTTTCATGCAGCATACCCGTTCCCGACTGGCCGTTGCGGCAAGGATCGTCGGCTTTGTATTGCTCGGCATTGTGATCGCCGCGGCAGCGTTCATCGCGGTGCTGACCGTGCGCGAGTATCGCCCGGCCGGGCGGGAGGCGGCCTGGACGGGCAGCAGCGCCAACGCGCAGCCGGAACAGGGCGAACAGATCGAACAGATCACCGTGCTCTCGTTCAACATCGGATACGCCGGGCTTGGACAGGAATCGGACTTTTTTATGGATGGCGGCAAGATGACGCGGCCGGCCTCTGCACAGATCGTGGAAAAGAATCTGGACGGCATTTTGGAACTGCTGCAGACATATGCGCCGGATGTGGCGCTCCTGCAGGAGGTCGATGCGGCGGGCAAGCGCGTCTACGGGATCGACGAGCGGGCGCGGCTTTCCGATGCGTTTGCCGGGGAAGCGGCGTTCGCCCCGAACTATGTTTGCGACTATGTGCCCTATCCGCTGCCGGATACCATCGGCCGTGTGGAATCGGGCCTTCTGACGCTCAGCCGGTTCTCTTCCACGGAGCAGACGCGCATCGCCCTGCCCGTGCCGTTCCAGTGGCCCGTCCGAATAGCCAACCTAAAGCGGTGCCTGCTGCTCACGCGCGTCCCGCTCGCCGGCACCGATGCGGAGCTGGTGCTCATCAATCTGCACCTCGAGGCCTATGACGACGGCGAGGGAAAGCGGGAGCAGACGGAGCAGCTTGTGCAGCTGCTGCAGCAGGAGTACGAAGCGGGTAACTACGTCATCGCCGGGGGCGATTTCAACCAGCGCATTGAGGGCTTTGGCAACAACCATCCGATCATCGATCCCTCCTTCTGGCAGCCCGGTGCGATCTCGCAGGACGTGCTGCCCGCAGGGTGGAACTTTGCGTTCAGCGACGAAACCCCGACCTGCCGCCTACTGAACAAGCCGTATGACGCGGAGAATCCGGATACACAGTATTATGTGATCGATGGGTTCCTCTGCTCCCCAAACGTGACGGTGGAGCGCGTCTCGGTCGTGGATGCGGGCTTCGCCTTCTCCGACCACAACCCGGTACTGCTGCAGTGCCGTCTTTCCTGAACAATCGGAAATACCCGCGCGCATACCGGCGTCCTCCCGCTGCATAGATTGCAGCAGGAGGACGTTTTGCTATGGATTTGGAAAAACTGGAAACCACGCCGTTTCAGACGGCAGAGACGCGGCGGCGCAGGAGCGCGATGCGCGTCAACCTGCACCGGACGAGGCCATCGGCGCACAGGGAGCGGATCCTAGGCGCCAGCATGCTGGTGAAGATCGGCGTGTGCGTCGCAGCGCTGATCTTGGTGCTCGTCATGGAGATGTTCGTATTCCCGCGTGAACAGGAGGGGCATGCTGCGGCACTGGAAGCGCAGGCGCCCGCGGTCACCGATGGCGGCGGCACGGATGAAACGCTTGGCCGCTTGAGGTTCGTGGACGGCGGCGGACTGGTGGGCGTGTTTGCGTCAGGCAAGCGCTGGCATGTGCCGGTGGAGGCGACCGGCGCCTCGCTGCTCGACGATGCGCGGCTCCTGCAGCTGCAGGCGGAGGCAGGCTCCGCGGTTTCGCTGAGCGCGGGAGGAGAGGTGCGGGCTGTCGGAGAGGATTCGGAGCTCGGCCAGTATGTTCGCATCCATCACGGCGAGGATCTGGAGAGCATCTACTACCATCTTTCGGACATTTGCGTGGAGCCGGGGCAGCCGCTGCTGCTGGGCGATACGCTCGGCAAGGTGGCCGGGGACGGAACGCTGTATCTGCGCATCTATCAGACCGGCGCGCCGCAGGATGTCGAAACCTACGTGGACGTGCCGGATTATTCCTGACATGCGCATCGGCGCGTTTGGCCGGACCGAGCTGAAGCTGCATCCGCTGATCGTGGTAGTGGTGGCGGCGGCCTGCGTCCTCGGCCGGATGGGCGATCTCATGCAGGCGGCGCTGGCGCTCACCCTGCATGAATTCAGCCATGCGGTGGTCGCCTATGTGTTTGGGTGCCCCATCCTCTCCATCGAGATCATGCCGTTCGGCGGCGTGGCAAGGCTGGAGAGGGGAGCGCTGCCGCCGCACACGGAGCTGTGCATCGCCGCCGCCGGCCCGGTCGCGAGCTTCTTTGCAGCCGGGTTGACCGCCATGTGCGGCGATCTGTTCCCGGATACGGCGACCCGGCTGCAGCCGTTTCTGCTGTTCAACCTGACGCTGGCGCTGACGAATCTGCTGCCGGCGCTACCGCTGGACGGTGGGCGCATGCTGCGCGCCCTGCTGCAGAACCGGCTGTCCTACGGCCCTGCGACGCGCTTTGCCGCCTGGCTGGGCGTGGCGGGGGGCTGCGGCATGCTGGCGCTCGCGATCTGGTGCGCGGTGCGCGGTGCATACAACCTGACGCTACCGACGATGGGCGTGTTTTTGCTGCTGGCAGCGGTCATGGAGCTGCGCATGCTGCCGGAGGGCAGGATGGGCGCCTATCTGAGCCGCTATGACGGCGTGCATGCCGGGCGGGCGTACGATGTGCACCATGTTGCGGCCCACGCCTCCATGCACACGCGGGAGGCGCTGTCCGTGCTGCGCCACAACCGCTACAATGTGCTGCGCGTGGTGGATGGGCAGATGCGCACCATCGGCGAGATCGACGAGGGCATACTGCTGCGCGCGATTGCGGAGGGACACGGCAACGACGAAATCGGCGCATTACTCTCATTTGACCGCCACGCCTGAATGTGATAAACTACCATTGGTTATTCTGTGGCCAGTGGAGGTACGAGCTTGGAACAGGCGGCAATCGAGCGCCTTTTGCAGCAGGTGGAAAAGCCTGCAAGGTATATCGGCGGGGAATGGAACAGCATTGTAAAGCCGGAAGCGTCGGTGCGGTTTGCACTGTGTTTTCCGGATGTGTATGAGATCGGCATGTCCCATCTGGGGTCAAAGATTCTCTACCATGTGCTCAACAGCCGGGAGGATACCGCCTGCGAGCGCGCCTATGCGCCGTGGCCGGATATGGAGAAGGCCATGCGCGAGAACGGCGTGCCCATGTTTTCGCTGGAAACAAAGCGCCCGCTTTCCGCGTTCGATATCGTCGGTTTTTCGCTGCTGTATGAG
This sequence comes from bacterium, assembly GCA_029218485.1. Lineage (GTDB taxonomy): Bacteria > Bacillota > Clostridia > Christensenellales > CAG-138 > Aphodomorpha. The sequence continues at coordinate 6,994 of JAQXRK010000077.1, forward strand.
ATGTGCTATACCAACATCTTTACCATGCTCGAGCTGGCGGGAATTCCGTTTCGCACGGTCGATCGCGGGGAGCATGACCCGCTGATCGTGTGCGGCGGCCCTTGCGCGTGCAACCCGGAGCCGCTGGCCCCGTTTATGGACGCGGTGATGCTCGGCGACGGCGAGGAACTGATCTCCGAGCTCGTGGACGCCTATCAGGCCTCGCGCGCCGCAGGGGAGACGAAGCGCGAACTGCTCCTCCGGCTTTCCCGGGTGGACGGGGTCTATGTGCCGTCCCTCTACGAAGCCACCCCGGCGGGGGCCGTGCCGGTTGTGCCGGGCGCGCCCGCGACCATCGCCCGCCGTGTTGTAAGCGATCTGGACCGGGCGGAATATGTCGGCAAACCGATCGTGCCCTATCTCAATGTGGTGCATGACCGCGTATCGGTCGAGGTCATGCGCGGCTGCACGCGCGGCTGCCGGTTCTGCCAGGCGGGCTATATCTACCGGCCCGTGCGGGAGCGCACGCGCGAGACGCTCATGCGGCAGGCACGCGAGCTGGTCGACTGCACCGGCTATGATGAGATTTCGCTGCTCAGCCTGAGCACCGGCGACTATTCCGATATCCATCGCCTCGTGCCGGAGATCATCGACGGCATGGAGGAGCAGCATGTCTCGGTGTCGCTGCCGTCGCTGCGCATCGATTCGTTCCTGAAGGAAGATTTGGAGAAGATGCAGTCGATCCGCAAGGCCGGCCTGACCTTCGCCCCGGAGGCGGGCACGCAGCGCCTGCGCGATGTGATCAACAAAAACGTCACCGAGGAGGACCTGTTCCGGGCCTGCCGCGATGCGTTCGAGTCCGGGTGGACAAGCGTCAAGCTGTATTTCATGATCGGCCTGCCTACGGAAACGGATGAGGACATCCTCGGCATTGCGGAGCTTTGCCGCAAGGTCAGCCGCATCTTCTATGAAATGCCGAAGGAGAAGCGCGGCAAGGGGCTGCGCCTGTCCGCGAGCGCGTCCACGTTCGTACCCAAGCCGTTCACGCCGTTCCAGTGGTTTGCGCAGGTGCCGCTCGAGGAGATTCGCCGCCGCCAGCAGCTGCTCAGAAATGCGATGAAGGGCATTCGCGGTGTGGAGTTCCATTGCCATCTGTCCCAGCTTTCCGTGCTGGAGGCCGCGTTCTCCCGCGGGGACAGGAAGCTCGCGGATATTCTGGAGACCGCTTACCGGAAGGGCTGCCGGTTCGATTCCTGGTCGGAGCACTTTCACGAGCAGGCGTGGCGCGAGGCGTTCGCCGAGCACGGCACGTCGATGGAGGCATATGCGCAGTGGGCGCCCGCGCCGGGTGCGCCGCTGCCCTGGTCGCATATCGATATGCTGGTAACGGAGCGCTATCTCAGCCGGGAGTATGACAAGGCCATGGAAGGCGTCACAACGCGGGATTGCAGGCAGGGCTGCAACGGTTGTTTTGGAGGTCGCTATGCGGATGTTTGCCGTCTATCAAAAGCATGAGGCGCTGAGCTTCATTTCCCATCTGGATATCCAGCGCACGCTGCAGCGCGCGTTTCGCCGCGCCCGCATCCCGCTGGCCTATTCGGATGGATTCAACCCGCATCCGCAGCTCTCGTTCGCAGCCGCTGTGCCGACCGGCGCAGCCAGCACGTGCGAGTGGTTTGAGGTGCGCCTTTCGGAGCCGGTCGCGCCGGAAGCGTTTTTGGCGCGCACCAATGCGGCAATGCCGGACGGCCTGCAACTCTTGCGGGCGTTTGAAGCCCCCGAGCAGGCGGGAAAACTAACGGTCATGGTGCGCGCGGCCGAATACCGCGCACGCCTCACGGCGGAAACGGCGCTTTCGGCCGAAGCGGTACAGGAGGCGCTCGACGCGCTCCTTGCCGGAGAGATTATTGTAAATAAGCGGACAAAGGGCGGGGTCAAACCCGTCGATATCCGTCCGCAGATCATGCAGGCAGCCGTGGAAGGAATTGAGGGCAACGAGATGATCCTCCGCGTTCTGGGCAAATTGCAGGCCGATGGCGGGCTGCGCGTCGAGCTGTTGACCGACGCGTTGTTCGACCGTTTGGGCGCACAGGGCGGTGTGGCGCGTATTTGCCGCACGGCCATGTATTTTGACTCGGATGGTTCTTTGCCGCGCCTGTCTCCATGATAGAAAGAGAAGGAGAATGAATAAGGAAATCTTGGTGGATGCAAACGGGTTTTCAACCCGGGTTGCGGTGGTGGAGGATGGATCGCCCGTCGAGCTGTACGTGGAGCAGGAGGGCGCGCAGCGACTGGTCGGAAACATCTACAACGGCCGGGTGCAGAACGTGCTGCCCGGCATGCAGGCGGCGTTTATCGACATCGGTCTGGAGCGCAACGCGTTTCTCTATGCGGGCGATATCGTGATGCCGGATGGTACGGACGGGGACTTTGAAAAGGAAAAGCTGCAGTCCATGCGCAACATTCGGGATATGCTCAAGCCCGGACAGACGATCATGGTGCAGGTGGCCAAGGACCCGATCGGCACCAAGGGCGCGCGCGTGACCACGCACATCACGCTGGCCGGCCGGTCGCTCGTGCTGATGCCGACCATGGATTATGTGGGCGTATCGCGCCGCATTGAAAAGGACGAGGAGCGGACCCGGCTTCGCAAGATTCTGTGCGATATCAAGCCGGATAATATGGGCGTGATCGTGCGCACGGCGTCCGCCGGCAAGAGCCGCGAGGCGTTTTCTGAGGACTTGGAGAGCCTCATGCTGCTGTATGCCGACATCCAGAAAAAGGCGAAACAGCAGAAAGCGCCGGCGCTTTTGCACGCGGAGCAGAGCCTGCTGTTCCGCACGGTGCGCGACCTGCTGATGAAGGATGTCGACCGCGTGTTCGTCAACGACTCGGCAACCTATGACAGCCTCCGCGAAATCGCGGATGTCATGGCGCCAAAGCTGAAGCCGCGCATTCTGTTCAAGCAGAGCGAAAACCTGTTCGACCGTTACGAGACCGAGAGCAAGATCGACAAGGCGCTCGCGCGCAAGGTGTGGATCAAGAACGGCAGCTACATCATCATCGACCGCACCGAGGCGCTGACCTGCATCGACGTCAACACCGGAAAGTTCGTCGGCAAGGACAACCTTGAGAAAACGATCACCGCGACCAACTGTGAGGCGGCGCGGGAGATCGCGCGGCAGCTCCGCCTGCGCGACATCGGCGGCATCATCATCATCGACTTCATCGATATGGAGCGGGAGAGCAACCGCAACATGGTGCTCAACACCCTGAAGACCGCGCTCAAGGACGATCATACGCGCTCGCATGTGTTCGGCTTTACGCACCTTGGACTCGTGGAGATGACGAGAAAGAAGACCGGCCGCAGCCTCGGCGATACGCTCCAGATGCTCTGCCCGTACTGCGGCGGCGACGCACACGTCCTCTCACCGGAGAGCGTCATGTCCAAGATTCGCAAGCAGACGTTGCAGGTGCTCAAGGGCAGCGAAAACAAGCGCATGCTCATCGAGACGCATCCGGACGTGCTCAAGGCCATGGAGTTTGCCGAGAAGAAGCACGGCAGCGTGTTCCCGCCGGAGGCCGGCGGCACGTATTATGTCCGCGCGAACGAGTCGCTGCAGATGGAGAAGTTTTCGGTCCGCCCGCTCGCGGAGCGAAAGGTTGCGGAAGCGAAAAAGGATTGTAAAATCCTGCATTGACACGGCCCGATTGCTGTGATAAAATTGGTCGGTAAGCCGCTTCGGAGCGGTCTCTAAGTGCGCGCTTTGCGCCACCGC
>JAQXRK010000078.1 GCA_029218485.1 bacterium
GCAGCGGCAGATCCATGCCCAATCCAAGCATCGGGTACTGCGCGCCGTGCAGATGCATGTCGGAAAAGGATTGCAGTATGAGCCGGTCGCCAAAGTCGGTGACCGGTGCATCCCGGAGCGGCTCCGGCAGCTGCTCAAAGATGCCCTGCAGCACACCGTCCTCGAGCACGAGGTAGCCGTTTTCCACGATGGAGAGCGCGCCCAGCGACGGCGCACCGATGATATGTCCCTTGAGAATGGTTCGCATCGCAAATCACCTTTGTATCCTGAATTTGCGATTTTGTGTGGGGGAAAACCGCATAAAACCCGGTCGTTGTTTCAAAAAGCCATGCGGGGCCGTACCGGAGGCGGAGCGCGCAGACGGCCGCCATCCCATCCCGGAGCCTGTCACCCGGAAAAGAAAAAGCGCTCAAACGCAGAGCGGCGGATATGCCGTGCAGCGTCTGAACACCCATAGCAGAGCCGATGGCGGCTCCGTAGAAACGCCCGCCCCATGCAGCGGGCTTATATGCGTGTCTCTGCCATTACTATATCACATGCGCGCGTCTGGGGCAAGCGCGCAATTACGGCGATTGCGGTCGAACGTCCAAATCGGCAAGCTCCGCCGCGTCGGCGGGCACGGTGAGCAGCGTCTCCGGGTGGGAATGGATGACCTTGGAGCCGCCGGTATCGCCGGTGAGCGCAGCCAGCTCATCGAAAAACAGAGCCGGGAAGATGACGGGGTTGCCGCGCCGCCCATTTGCCGAGGGCGCGATGATGCGCCCCGGCTGGGTGCAAAACCGGTCTATGAGCCGCAGCACCGTTTCGGCGCGCAGATACGGCTGGTCGCACACGCCGAAGAGTATGCCCTCGGGCGCGCACGGCTGCAGGGAGAGCAGCTCCAGCGCGATGCGGATGCTCGAGGCAATGCCGCGCTCGGGCTTGTCGTTATAGCCGATCAGAAAGCCGTTCGCTTCCGCGAGCGATGCAATGGCGGTATGCCGCCGCTGCGTGATGAGGATGCGGCAGGCGTAGGGCAGCGCTGCGTGCAGCTCGATGGCGTGCGCCGCCATCGGCTTGCCGTTCAGGGGATAGAGCAGCTTGTCGCCGCCAAAGCGCGTGCCGGTGCCGGCCGCGAGCAGAATACAGGCGATACTTGTCATGCCGGATGGGTTCGCAAAGCGAACGCTCCTCTCTCAGAATGGTATCAGGCGTTGGGGGTGAAGCAGGGGCGGCGGAAGACGAAACGCCCCTTTCCGCGGCGGATCAGGCGCCCGTCCTCCACAACGAGCTCGCCGCCGAGCACAACGTCGCGCACGGACCCGGCCGCACGCATGCCCTCATAGGGCGAGTTGTCACAGCGGTGCGCATTCGTCCGCCAGGAGATCGTCCGGGCGCGCGATGGTTCGAAGATGGCGATATCCGCATCGCTGCCAACGCGCAGAGCGCCCTTTTTGGGGTACATGCCAAAGGCCTTCGCCGCGTTGGTGGACAGCAGGTCGGCCATGCGGCAGAGGGTGATGCGCCCCGGCAGCACCGCGTGGGTGTAGAGCAGCTCCGCACGGTTCTGGATGCCCGCGCCGCCGTTCGGCACCTTGGAAAAATCGTCCGCCCCGGCCGCCTTCTGCGCCATGGTGAACGAACAGTGATCGGTTCCGACAACGTCGATCTCCCCTTCGCCCATGGCCGCGAGAAGCGCTTCCCGGTCCGCCGGTTTTCGCAGCGGTGGGGAGAGGATGTATTTTGCGGCGTCGGGCGCATCATAGCAGCTGTCGTCCAGCACAAAATACTGGGGGCAGGTCTCCGTGAGCACGTGCTGGCCGCGGGCGCGCGCACGGCGTATTTCATCGAGGCCCTCGGCCGTGGACAGATGCACCACCCAGACGGGCGATTCGGCGAGCTGGGCAATGCGCATGAGCCGCGAGACCGCTTCCGCCTCGATCGCGTTGGGGCGGGAGAGGGGATGTGCCGCAGCGTCCAGACGGCCGGCGGCACGCAGGCGCCGGATCCGCTCGCGAATGAGGGCCGCGTTTTCACAGTGCACACCGGCCAGACAGCCGCGCGCGGCCATGCTCGTGAGCGCGTCGTAGATGGCGCCGTCGTCGAGCATCATGGCGTCGTAAACCATGTACATCTTAAAGGAGGTGACGCCCTGACGCACCATGCTGTCAACCTCCGCGGCGCGCTGGTCGTCCCACTCGGAGATGGCCATGTGGAATCCGTAGTTGCAGTGGCTGCCCACCGCCTTGCGGTGCCAGAGGTCGAGCGCCTGCTGCATGGTCATGCCGCGATCCTGCGTGGCAAAATCGAGCACCGTCGTCGTACCGCCGAGTATGGCGGCGTGCGTGCCGGAGTCGAAGTTGTCCGCAGTGGTGATGGAGCCGAGCGGCAGGTCAAGATGCGTATGCGTATCGATAAACCCCGGCAGCAGCAGACAGCCGGATGCATCGATCCGGCAGTCCGCGCGGGCCTCAATGTGGGGCGCGATGGCGCGGATCAACCCGTTTTCCGCGAGCAGATCGGCACAAAAGGAGACGCCATCCGAGACAATCGTTCCGTTTTGGATCAAAAGCCGCATAGAATTCCTCCAGATACGCTGTTTTATTTCGCCGTTTTTTGATATGGTGGATATCAATCCGTTTTACGCAAACAGCATAGCACACATTGCAAACCAGCGCAAGGCGCGAGACGCATCCGTACCGTTGTATGCTGAAAAAAATTACGCTTACATGAAAAAAATTATGCCTGCAGATGCAAAAACGGGTTTTCATCCCATGGGCGTTATGCTATAATACGAAAAAGGTGGGTGATTGTATTTGGAAAAATCCAGGCTGCGCTCGTCGATTCGCAACGCTGCGAGCCGCAATGCTGCGTTTGTAATCAAGAATGCAAACATCGTCAACGTTTTTACCGAAGAGATCATTCATGGGGACGTCGCCGTGCGCGACGGCATCATTCTCGGCATCGGCTCCTATTCCGGGCGCGAGGAGTATGATGCAAATGGGGCGTTCCTCTGCCCCGGATTGATCGACAGCCATGTGCACATCGAATCGTCCATGGCGCACCCCTCCCGGTTTGCCAACCTGATTCTGCAACAGGGAACCACCACGATCATTGCCGACCCGCATGAGATTGCCAATGTCTGCGGAACCGACGGCATCCAGTACATGCTTGAGCAAACCGAATGGCTTCCGCTCTCCGTTTTCATGATGCTCCCGTCCTGCGTGCCCTGCACCGCGTTTGAAACCAGCGGCGCAAGGATCACGGCCAAGGATATGGAGCAGTTTTTGAATCATCCACGCGTGCTTGGGCTTGGCGAGGTCATGGACTACGTCGCTGCCGTTGCGGGCGAGGGCGAGATGCTCGACAAGCTCGAGCTGTTCCGCAAGCGGCCGATCGACGGACATGCGCCGATGCTCTCCGGCGATGCGCTCAACGCCTACTGCGTGGCCGGCCCGCACACGGATCACGAGTGCTCCAGCTTCGAAGAGGTGCTGGAGAAGTATCGCAGCGGCATGCGCATTCATCTGCGCCTCGGCTCCGCCTGCCGCGGGATCGAAGCCATTTTCCGGCAGATTGCCGATACCGGCCTGCCGACCAGACACATGCAGTTCTGCACGGACGACAAGCATCTGGAGAACATTCGCGACGAGGGGCACATCAACTATATCCTGCGGCGCGCCGTGGCAAACGGGATCCGTCCGGTGCAGGCCGTGCAGATGGCCACCATCAACGCCGCCGAAACCTATGGGCTTCACGGCTACGGCGCGATTGCGCCGGGCTACCGGGCGGATATGGTGCTGTTCGACAACCTGACCGATTTCCATCCGATTCTGGTGGTTACGGACGGACAGATCTTCCACCCCGAGGCGGATCTGCCGCTCAAGCCCGACCCGAAGATCTATAACAGCGTCCATCTCGCGCCGCGCAAGGCCAACGTGCTCAGCCTGCCGGTGGAGGGGCCGATGCCGGTCATCCATCCGGTGGACGGAGAGCTGCTGACCCGGCTGACCATGGAGAAGGTGCCCGTGCGCCATGGCCGGTTTGTCGCGGGCAACGGGCTCGTCAAGCTGGCCGTGTTCGAGCGGCACCATGCGAGCGGCCGCGTTGGCCTCGGCATTCTCAGCGGGATGCCGATCCAGTCCGGCGCCATGGCGACCACCGTCGGCCACGACTCGCACAACCTGATCGTCGCGGGCGACAACGACGCCGACATGCTCATCGCCATCGATACGCTGGAGGAGTGCGGCGGCGGATATGTGGTCGTCAGCAACGGTGCAGTGCTTGCGAAGCTGGCGCTCCCCGTGGCGGGCCTGATGTCGGATGCGCCGCTCGAGGAGATACTGAAGCGGCAGCAGGAGCTGCTGCAGGCGGCCGCGCTGCTCGGCGTGAATAACACCTCGGATCCGTTCATCACACTATCCTTCCTCGCACTGCCGGTCATTCCCGATGTGCGCCTGACGGATATGGGCGTGTTCGATGTGACCAATATGCGATTCCTTCAAAAACCGGAAGACTGATACAGACAGGAGGCTACCCATGAGCGTTGGAAAGAGCGTCATCCGCGTCGATGCATTCGACAAGGTAACGGGACGCGCGAAGTACACGGACGATCTTTGCGGTAAAAACGCGCTGGTCGCAAAAATTCTGCACGCCACGATCGCCAACGGGGTGGTGCGCAGCATCGACAAGACCGAGGCGGAAGCGATCGAGGGCGTGGTGAAGGTCATCACCTGCTTCGATGTGCCGGACATCCGGTTCCCGACCGCCGGCCACCCGTGGTCCACGGATCCGCACCATCAGGATGTGGCGGACCGGAAACTCCTGACCGATCGCGTTCGGTATTATGGCGACGATGTGGCGGCCGTTATCGCGGAGAACGAGATTGCCGCCGCGCAGGCGCTCCGGGCCATCAAGGTGGAGTATGAGGCGTATCCGTTCGTGCTCGATCAGGTCGAGGCCATGCAGGACGGCGCGCCGCAGCTGCATGAGAAGTATCCAAACAACATCCTGGCCCATACCGGGTATGAGAACGGCAATTATGAGGAAGCTATCCGCGAGAAAGGCCTGATCAAGGTCGAGGGCTGGTACGATACGCCGGTCGTCCAGCACTGCCATATCGAAAACCACATCTGCTTTGCCGAGATGGAGGGCGGCCGCATCACGGTCACCTCCTCCACGCAGATCCCGCACATCGTCCGCCGCGTCGTCGGCCAGGCGCTGGGCATCCCGTGGGGCAAGGTGCGGATCATCAAGCCGTATATCGGCGGCGGCTTCGGCAACAAGCAGGACGCGCTGTATGAGCCGCTCTGCGCATTCCTCTGCACGCAGGTCGGCGGCAGGCTCGTCAAACTCGATGTGTCCCGCGAGGAAACGTTCGTTTCCAACCGCGTTCGCCATGCCATTCGCTCCCATATTACGACCTATGTCCGCCCGGATGGCACGTTTGTCGCCCGGCGGCTCGAGGCGTTCTCCAAGCAGGGCGCCTACGCCTCCCACGGCCACGGCATCGTGGCCAAGGGCGCGACCGCATTCGGCCAGCTGTATCAGAGCGCCGCTTGCAAGGTGGATGCCTATACCGTGTTCACCAACACGCCCGCGGCCGGCGCCATGCGCGGCTACGGCATCCCGCAGGCGATGTTCGCGCTCGAATCGCATGTGGAGGATATCGCGCGGCAGCTGGGAATGGATTCGCTCGAGCTGCGCAAAAAGAACATGATGCCGGTCGGCTACGTCGATGGCTTCAGCAAAAACGAGAACTATTTTGACAGCCTGAACCAGTGCATCGAGAAGGGAAAGGCCTATATCGATTATGACCGCAAGCTGCGGGAGTACCAGAACCAGACCGGCCCGGTGCGCCGCGGCGTGGGCATGGCGATCTTCTGGTACAACACGGCCGTGTGGCCCATCAGTCTGGAGACGGCCGCCTGCCGCATCGTGCTGAATCAGGACGGTTCGGTGCAGCTGCAGATGGGCGATACGGAGATCGGTCAGGGCGCGGACACGGCGTTTGCGCAGATGGCGGCGGAGACGATCGGCATTCCATTCGAGAATGTCCACGTGATTTCAACGCAGGATACCGATATTACGCCGTTCGGCACGGGCGCATATGCCTCCCGCCAGACGTATGTGGGCGGATTTGCGATCCGGCAGACCGCGCTGCTGCTCAAGGAGCGCATCCTCAAGCATGCGCATGAGCTGACGCGCATGCCGGCCTTCAACCTCGACATCGTCGACGGCAAGATCGTCCGCACGACCGACGGCCGGGAGCTGATGACGCTCGGAGAGCTGGCCACCGAGGTGCTCTACAGCCTCACGAACAGCGAGCACATCACGGCGGAGAGCACCTATCAGGTGAAGACAAACGCCTATTCGTTCGGCTGCTCATTCGCCGAGGTGGAGGTGGATATTCCGCTTTGCAAGGTGAAGCTGCTGAACATCGTCAACGTGCATGATTGCGGCCGGCTCATCAATCCGGCCTTGGCAGAGGCGCAGGTGCACGGCGGCATGAGCATGGGCATCGGCTACGGTCTGTCCGAGCAGCTGCTGTTCGATCCCAAGACCGGCCGCCCGCTCAACAACAACCTGCTCGATTACAAGCTCTCCACAACCATGGATCATCCGCACATCGAGGCGCAGTTCGTGGAGAACGCAGAGCCGACCAGCGCGTACGGCACAAAGGCGCTCGGCGAGCCGCCGGCCTGTCCCGGCGCGCCGGCGATTCGGAATGCGGTTTTGCAGGCAACAGGCGTTGCGATCAACACCGCGCCGCTGACGCCGCATGTGCTGTTCAGCCGGTTCCGCGAAGAAGGACTTCTCTGAGGAGGACATGGAAGTATGTACGATATCAAAGCGTTGTATGAAGCGAAGTCCGTACCGGATGCCATCGAGCTGCTGCTCGCGCATCCGCAGGCCAGGATCATTGCCGGCGGCAGCGATGTGCTCGTGCAGATGCGGGAGGGCAAGCTGGCCGGCAGCGAGCTGGTGAGCATCTATGGGCTCGATGAGCTGCGCGGCATAAAGCTCGAAGACGATGGCACGATCCGCATCGGCTCGCTGACGAGCTTTTCCCACATTACCAAAAACCGGATCATCCAGCAGTACATCAACGTGCTCGGCGAGGCGGTCGATATGGTCGGCGGCCCGCAGATCCGCAACATCGGCACCATCGGCGGCAATACCTGCAACGGCGTGACCAGCGCGGATTCCGCCTCCACGCTGTTTGCGTGGGACGCGGTCATCGAGATCACCGGGCCGGACGGCGTGCGCCTTGTGCCCATTCAGGAGTTCTACATCAAGGCGGGCGTGGTCGATCTGAGACCCGGCGAACTGCAGACGGCGATCCTGATCCGTCAGGACAGCTATGCCGGTTATCAGGGGCATTACATCAAATATGCCATGCGCAATGCGATGGATATTGCGACCACCGGCTGTTCGGTCAACGTGAAGCTGTCGCCGGATAAGACAACCATCCTCGACGCCCGCATCGCCTACGGCGTGGCCGGGCCGGTGCCCATGCGCGCGCATTCGGCGGAGTCGGCGGTTCGCGGCTGCGCGGTCAGCGAGGAGACCGTCGATGCGTTTGGCAAGGCCGCGCTGAACGATGTGAACCCACGCACGAGCTGGCGCGCCAGCCGCGAATTCCGCCTGCAGCTGGTGGAGGAGCTGGCCAAGCGCGCTCTGGCGGAATCCATTCGGCTTTCGGGAGGGACGATTTGATGCACGAAACGCAGTATAAGCTGGTGCGATGCACCATCAATGGAAAGAAGACCGAAACGATGGTCGATGTGCGCGCATCGCTGACCGATATGCTCCGCAACGACTATCGCCTCACCTCCGTCAAAAAGGGCTGCGAGGTGGGGGAGTGCGGCGCATGCAATGTGCTCATCGATGGCGAGTGCTTCAACTCCTGCATCTATCTGGCCGTCTGGGCCGATGGCAAGGAGATTCGCACGCTCGAGAGCCTGCTTGGCCCGAACGGCGAGCTGTCCGATATTCAGCAGGCGTTCATCGATGAGACGGCGATCCAGTGCGGTTTCTGCACGCCGGGATTCATTATGACCGCGGTGGAGATTCTGGAAAGCGGCAAGCTGTATACGCGCGACGAGCTGCGCAAGCTCCTGTCCGGCCATTTGTGCCGCTGCACCGGCTATGAGAACATCCTCAACGCCGTGGAGAAGACTATGAAGCGGCGACTGGGCGTGGCAGTGGAGAAGTAAACGGTCTGCAAGCGCCACAGGATGGTGATAGCAGCCTTCCTGCGGGTGGAGAGGGAGAAAGCGGTGACAAACGGGCATGCTGCATGGGCTTTTCGTGCGGCATGCCCGCCAGAATATGGCGCGATGAGCAGATGCGGCGCGAAACGGCTTTGAGCGCCCGCTATCCTGCGAGAACACCGGCTGTCCATGCGCCGGGCGGATTTCTTCCTCCGGCCAGCCTGCCGTCCCGTTGCCTTTATACCGACAGGAGGGCTGTACCGGCATGGTCTCCTGTTGTCCGGCAGGAGCGGCGCAAATCTATTGACAGCGCCATCCATTTTTGCTATACTGAACAAGGTGCATTCAAGGAGAGATGTCCGAGCGGTTTAAGGAGCTGGTCTTGAAAACCAGTGATGCTGAGAAGCACCGTGGGTTCGAATCCCACTCTCTCCGCCAGCATCAAATCCAAATTGCATATGCGGAGAAGTACCCAAGTGGCTGTAAGGGGCTCCCCTGCTAAGGGAGTAGGCTGGGGTGACTGGCGCGAGGGTTCGAATCCCTCCTTCTCCGCCAAATAAGGTAGTAGATTTTGATAGAAAGTCTACTACCTTTTTTATATGTAAAAATGCCTTGATTTCAAGGGATTTTGAGCCTTTGTCCTATAAAGCAACCCGCCCTGGAGTGTTTTCCGGGACGGGTTTTTCTTGTTTTCGGCGGTCGCAGCGGATTTCCTGAAAAGTAATGGTTTGCTTTGTGGGGTATTCGTTTGCTTTTTGAGAATAGGTTTGCTTTATGGGGTTATCGTTTGCTTTGTCCGTTTTTATGTACAGCAAATAACCTATAATGAAGAAAAGCATAGGTCAGTCTTGAATGTAGTCTGATATTGTGCTATAATTAGACTAAATTCAGTTTGGAGGAGAATTATGGCCAGCGAAAAGATATACTTGGATACATATGTCCTACAGCAAGATATGCGAATTAGAATGCCCAAAGCAATCTTATCTAACTTAAACGCAG
>JAQXRK010000079.1 GCA_029218485.1 bacterium
GCGACCGGACAACCCCGGATAAGTCCCGGGCGAACCCCGGCAACCCCGCGGCGCAATCACCATCCCCCGCGCGACCGGGAACCCCGGATAAGCCCCGGACAAACCCGCGGCGCATCCAACACCCCGCTCCGCGCGACCGGGAACCCCCGCAAATCCGGGTATCCCCGCGGCACAACCAACTGCACGCCCCGCGCGACCGGACAAATCCGCAAATCAACCCCAAATACAGAACAGCGGCACGCTCTGCACAGGTTGTTGCAAAGCGTGCCGTTTTTGTGCTTCTGTCCTCCGCGAAGGAGGCGTTTTCCTCTGTCAGGCGTGCCGTTTCTTATCGCCGCGTTGGCTTCTCTCCTCCATAAAACAGCCGTTTTCCTCTGGAAAGCGTGCCGTTTGCGCCCGTCACAGCGCCGCGTCCGGCTCGCCTGGGCAGAGCGCAAGCAGCGCCTCCCGGTCCGCAATCTCAAATCCATGCTCTGCTCGGCGCAGGATCCCCTCTCCGCACAGCGCGTTCAGGAGCCTCTGCAGGTGGCGGTAGCTCACGCCGACCGAGCCGGCGGCGTTCGTCAGCGGCCCGGAAAACACGCCGTCCTGCGCATTCTCCAGAATATACAGGCAGAGGCGCTCCTTCGCCGGGTGCAGCGCGTCGAACAGATAGCTCTGAGAGCTCTGCAGCAGCTTTTGCGCCAGCCCCTCGCCAACCCGGTTCAAAAACGCAAGGTTCGCCCTGAGCCGCGCGGCGTTCGGCTCGAGCGGCACGCCGACGCACAGAAACTCCGTCAGCGCCACGACCGTGGAGGCGGCCTCCTCCAGACCCGCCATCAGCTCCACATCGCCGATCATGCCCCTCGAGATATAGTAGCACAGGATCAGGTCCCTTCCGTTTGAGGATGCGCAGCAGACCTTCGCCTTGCCGGACACCACAAAGAACAGCTGCCGGAGCGGCATGCCCTGCCGGATGAACGTCTCGCCCGGGGCAAAGCGGAGCAGGCACACATTGCTTAACGTCTCCGCAAAAAGCCCATACTCCGTCAGGACGGCGGCGTGTTTTTTCTGAAGGGGCAGCGTCTGCATACGAAACCTCCGGCCGGTTTTGGTCTCAGTATGACATATGTCCTATCCGATTGCAAGCGGCCGCTCTATGATGGAGCGGGAGGGAGAGGCATGTTCTACATCTTGTCCGTTTTTATCGGCGTGCTCATCGCGGTGATGGTCTTCGTCAACGGGGACCTGACCGTTGCATACGGCATGTACAGCGCCGCGATGCTGATCCATATCGTCGGCTGCGCGTTCGCGCTGCTCTGTCTGGTGGTGCGCAGGCAGAAGCTCGGCCTGCGCGGCGCGCACCTGCCGCTCTGGATGTATCTGGGTGGTGCGGTCGGCTATTTCACGACCGCGTTCAACAACTTTGCCTACGGGAAGATCAGCGTGACCGGCATCGTCGCGCTCAGCCTGCTGGGGCAGGCCGTGACCTCGCTGGTCATCGACTCGGCCGGCCTGTTCGGCATGCCGCGCACGCGCTTTCGCGCCTCGTCGCTGGCCGGGCTGGTTCTCGCCGGCGCGGGCATCGCCGTCATGCTGGCGGACGCGCAGCTCAACGCCGCCCTCGCGGTCGCCGCCGCCTTCACCACCGGCGTGACGATCGTGGTCTCGCGCGTGATCAACGCGGGCTTGTCGGAGCGGATCGGCGGCATGCAGGGCTCCTTCATCAATCATCTGGTCGGCCTGCCGGTCACGGTGGCGGCCGTGCTGCTGTTCGGCCGGTCGGAGCCGCTGTTCACGGGCGTTTTGCTCCCGCCGCCGCTCTGGGCGTTTACCGGCGGCCTGCTGGGCGTGACGGTCGTATACCTGTGCAACCGGGTCGTGCCGAGGGTCTCCTCGTTCCGCTTTACGCTGCTCGGCTTCGTCGGGCAGATCGCGGCCGGTCTGGCCATCGACGTGCTCTCCGGCCAGCCCTCCTCCCGGGCGATGGTCATTGGCACGGCGCTCATCGCGCTGGGGCTTGCGGCGAACATGCTGCTCGACCGCCGCAAGGGGGCGGGGGAAGGAGAGCGCACCGCATAAGGCCGTTCGCTGCAGCTGCACAGGCGCCACAGGGGGGAGCGTTGCGCCCGCCGCCGGGCGCCGGTTCACCGTGGGAGCAACGCAGGAGCAGGCGGGAATCGCCGCAAAGCTTTGTCCGCACACAACAGCGAGGGGGGAACGGAATCCGTTCCCCCCTCGCGGCGCTTTCGTTCGGGTGCGCGCATCAGAGCGCGCCTTCCCAGAAATCGTACATCACGGCCAGCTGCTCCGGCGTGTGGAACCAGTGCTCGCCCCGCTCCATG
>JAQXRK010000080.1 GCA_029218485.1 bacterium
GAGGCGCTGCGCCCGTATATGGGCGGCAAGGCCGTGCTGGGCTGAGACGGAAACACCGGCTGCGGATATCGGGGCGCCGTCCGCATTGCGCCGCCACGCCGGCGGGTTCGGCGGGCGCGCCCACGATCTGCTTTTGATCAACCGCACAACGGTCGCGCCCGCTTTCCGACGGACGGACTGCAGGCGGCGTGCGCGGGCGTACGCCGCCGTTTTTCTGCGCTGTAGCGCTGCGGGAACGGAATTGCATCTTTATTTTTTGCGTAAACCGCTGTAAAATGGTGTCATGGATTCTTATAGGCAGACAATCGATGGAAAGCCGGAAGCGGGAAAAACGCCGCGTCCGGTCCACCCGGTGTGGACGGCGCTCCTTGCCGCGCTGACGGGAGCGCTGTGCGCGGCGCTTTCGTGCGCCGATCCGGCGGGGCTGCTGCTGTATCCGCTCGCGGCCGCGCTCATGGCCGCCGGCCTGTGCGCTGCGGGCAGCACGCCGACGGGGCTTCTCCCGCTGCTGCCGGCCATCGCCGTACCGTTCCTGCTCAAGGGGACGGTGGGCGTGGACACGCTTGCGCTTGCGCTGCTGATGCCGGCGACGGGCGCGGCGATCTCACTTTTGCAGAAGCGGCGCCTCGGCGGCTTCTATACGGCGGTGGCGGCCGCCGCGGCAGGCATCGCCTGCCTGTACGCCATGGTCTGTCTGCCGGGCGTTCTGGACGGAACCGGCGCGTTTGCCCGCGCACAGGCGGGCGTGGAGAGTCTGACGGCCACGCTGCTGCAGATGGCCGACCCGATGCGCGGCGTCGAGGAGTACAGCAGCTTTCTCACCTACTATGACGAGCTGGTGCGCGCGCTGCCGGAGATGGTGCCCGTGATGACGACGGGCGTGCTCTGCTCGCTCGGCGCGCTCGGCGGGCTGCTCTCCACGGTGCTGTTCTTCGCCCTCACCCGGAAAAAGCGCGAAGCGCTCGGGCTGCGGGCGCCCAAGCCGTTCCGGCTCTGGTCGATCCCGAAGCAGTACACGGGCGGTATTGTGCTGCTGTACGCGATGGCGCTCCTGATGCAGCTGTTCGGCTATGTGAACGCCGTGGCGGTGACGCAGACCGTCAATGCCGTGCTGGGCTTCCCGCTGCTGGTGCAGGGGCTTTCCATGATCGCGTTCATCCTGTCCATGCGGAAATACCCGTCCAAATCGCTCAACGTGGTGGTCTTCTCGGCCATTGCGATTCTGTTCCAGTTTGCGCAATCGCTGCTGACCATGCTCGGCATCTTCGAGCAGATGCTGCGCATGAGAGAACGCGGCATGCCCAAGCGGCCGGCATAAAGCGCCGCATTCGCCCGCGGGCGAACCGGAAAGGACAAAAGGAGTACCATCCACTATGAAACGACCGCAACTGATTCTGCTGCCGGCGCTGGTGCTTTCGCTCCTGCTGCTCGGATTTGCATGGTTTTCACCGTGGCTGCTTCCCACATGGCGGCTGTACGTACTCGCCGGCGCGGCGATCGTGACGGTGACGCTCTTTGCCGTGCTGTTCGCGCTGCTCGTGCGGCACGCGCGCATGCAGCAGCAGCTCATGGACAGCGTGTTCGCGGAGAATGCCGGCACGGCCGCGCGCGTGATCCGCGAGGTCGCGGTGCCCTGCCTGCTCTGCGATGCGGCCGGAACGATCGTGTGGCGCAACGAGATCATGGAGAAGCTGTACGACGGAAGCGACCTTTCCCGCATTCTGCCGAACTACAATTTTGCGCAGCCGCAGGCCGCATTCGGCGTGGAGTATGCGGGCGGCGCCTACCAGATCATGAGCATGCCGATCCGCCGTAAGAGCGTCGACCGCACGCTGATCTTCCAGTATTGGATCGACCGCACCGAGGCTGCGCATTACAAGCGCCTCTATGAGGAGCGCATGCCGTATGTGGCGCTCGTGTACGTGGACAATCTCGAGGAGCTGAGCGCCGACCAGCAGTTCCACCGCACAACGGTTCTGCTCGAGGTCGAGCGGCTCGTGGCGGACACGGTCCATGAGGTCGGCGGCATCTACCGGCGGTACGACAACGGCCGGTTCCTGCTCGTGTTCGAGGCCAAGCAGCTTGCAAAGCTGGAGGAGAGCCGGTTCGCGCTGCTCGAGGCGGCGCACCGCATCGACACCGGCACGAGCACCACCGTTTCGCTGTCCGTGGCGGTCGGCGTGTCCGACACGATCAAGCAGTCCGATGAGGGCGCGCGGCAGGCGATGGAGCTGGCGCTCGGCCGCGGCGGCGACCAGGCGGTCGTCAAGAACGGCTCGAACTACGCGTTCTATGGCGGCAAGCGGCAGCTCGACACAATGCAGTCGCGCGTGAAGGCGCGCCTGTTCGCCAAGGCGCTGCGGCAGCTGTTTGAAAACGCGGGCGATGTGGTCATCATGGGCCACAAGAACCCGGATATGGACTGCATCGGCGGCGCGCTCGGCATCGCGGCCTGCGCCAAGCTGATCGGCTCGCGCGTGTTCATCGTGATCGACCAGCCGAACGCCTCCATCGATCTGGCGCTCGAGCAGGTGCGGAGGAACGCCGCCTATGCCGACTGCATCATCACGCCCGAGCACGCGGAGCGGCTGATGCGGCCGTCCACGGTGCTCGTGGTCGTCGATACGCAGCGGCCGGTGACGACCATTGCGCCGCAGCTCATCGACATGGCCAGCCGCATCGTGCTGATCGACCATCACCGCCGCAGCGCGGACTATCTGGAGAATACCACGCTGCACTACCTCGAGTCCCGCGCGTCGAGCGCGTCCGAGCTGATCACCGAGGTGCTGCAGTATTTTGACGACGCCATGCGTCCGCCGGCGTTCGTGTGCAGCGCACTGCTGGCCGGCATCACGGTCGATACCAAGCACTTTGCGTTCAACGTCGGCAGCCGCACGTTCGAGGCCGCCGGCTATCTGCGCAGGAACGGCGCGGATATCAGCATGGTCAAGCAGCTCTTTCAGGACGATATGGAGAGCTTTACCGCCTGCGCGCAGACGGTCGAGCACGCGGAGCTGCTCGGCCACGGCATCGCGCTCTCGAGCATCGACGGCTACGGGCGCGGCAGCAAGCTCATTGCGGCAAAGGCGGCGGATCAGCTCATCGGCATCCGGGGCATCGAGGCGGCCTTCGTCATCGGGCGCGAGGACGGCACGCTGTATGTGTCCGGCCGGTCGCTCGGCCGCATCAACGTGCAGCTCGTGTGCGAAAAGCTCGGCGGCGGCGGCCATTTGACCATGGCCGGCGCGCAGCTCTTCCAGACGGACGATATGGAGGAGGCGAAGGCGCTCGTGCGCGAGAGCATTGCGGAATACCAGCGGGAGGCGAACGTCTGACCCGCAGACGGCCGCCGCTCCCCCTAAAACCACCCGATTGCGGGCAGAAAGGACGCTTCGCACAGCGAAGCAAGGTGAAAGGATATGAAAGTCATTCTGGAACAGGACGTCAAGGGACAGGGCAAGAAGGGCGATATCGTGAACGTATCCGACGGGTATGCGCGCAATTTCCTCTTCCCGCACAAGCTGGCGTCCCCGGCGGATGCTTCCGCGATCAACGCGGCCAACATTCAAAAGAGCGCGGCGGCCCACCGGCGGTTTGAGGCGGGTCTGAAGGCGCGCGAGGAGGCGAAGAAGCTCGAGGGCGCGACGGTTACGATCACCGCGCGCGTCGGCGAGAACGGTCGCCTGTTCGGCGCGGTCACGGGCAAGGAGATCGCCGCGGCGCTCGAGGAGCAGCGCGGGCTTGCCATCGACAAGAAGAAGATCAGCGTCGAGCCGATCCGCTCCACGGGCGAATACGCGGCGCGCGCCAGCCTGTTTGAGGGCGTGGCGGCGAATTTCCGCGTGATCGTAAAGGAATAAAGCCGCAGTCCCGCGCCGCCGGGCAGCCGTGCGGGCGCGGGAGAAGGCTGTTGTACGGGATATATCCCCGTATCGGAGAACCCGGGCGGAGGGCGACCGGCTTTTGCAGGGCATACAAGCTCCGCGCGTGAGAACCCGGGCGAGGGCGGCAAGCCACGGCACACAAGCCTGTACCGGAGGATTCTGGCGGGGGCAAACGGCCCCTGCTTCGTGCGGCCCGCGGCCGGGCGACGGCGCCCCGCAGAACGGCGGGCGGCTTCTGGAGGACGAGAGGACAAAGAGCGATGGAAGAGAGACGGGACGAACTGCGCACACCGCCGCACAGCATGGATGCGGAGCGGTCAGTGCTCGGCAGCATGCTGCTGGAGGCGAACGCGCTGGAACTGGCCATCGAGCAGCTGCGCGCGGAGGACTTTTACCTGCCCGCGCACGAGGCGATCTTCGCGTGCATGCGCGATATCCGCAACGGCGGCGGCGCGGTCGATCTGGTCACGCTGGCCAACGAGCTGGAGCGCCACGGCAAGCTGGACATGGCCGGCGGCGCGGCGTATCTGTCCGATCTGCTCGCGTTTGTGCCCACGGCGTCCAACGTGCAGGAGTACATCGAGATCGTGGAGGACAAGAGCGTCCGCCGCCAGCTCATCCGCGCCGGAAGCGACATCGCGCGCGACGGTATGAACGACGAGGCCGGGCTGGAGAAGCTGCTCAACGACGCTGAGCGCCGCATCTACGACATCTCCATGCGCAAGAGCGAGGATTCGCTCGTTTCGATCGAGGAGATCGTGCCGGGAGCCTTTGCCGAGATCGGCGAGCTCATGAACCGGCGCGGCCAGCTCACCGGCGTCAACACGGGCTTTATCGACCTCAACCGCATGACCAACGGCTTTCAGAAGAGCGACCTCATCATCGTCGCGGCGCGCCCGGCCATGGGCAAGACCGCGTTTGCGCTCAACATCGCGCAGTATGCCGCGCTGCACGACAACCGCACGGTCGTCATCTTCAGCCTCGAGATGTCGGCGCAGCAGCTCGTGATGCGCATGCTCTGCACCGAGGCGACGGTCGAGTCGCAGAAGATCAAGGAGGGCGTGATCGACCCGGGCGATACCGACCGGCTCATGCAGGTCATGGAGCCGATGAGCAAGTGCGGCCTGTTCATCGACGATACCGGCGGCATCTCGGTCGCGGAGATCCGCAGCAAATGCCGCAGGCTCAAGGCGCGGCGCGGGCTCGACATGGTCGTGATCGATTATCTGCAGCTCATGCAGTCCAGCGGCGGCAGAAAATCCGACTCCCGCACGCAGGAGGTCTCCGATATGACGCGCCAGCTCAAGCTCCTTGCGCGCGAGCTGGAGGTGCCGGTGGTGCTGCTCGCGCAGCTCAACCGCGGCCCGGAGACCCGGCAGGACCACACGCCGATGATCGCCGACCTGCGCGAATCCGGCTCCATCGAGCAGGACGCGGACATGGTCATCCTGCTGTACCGCCCCGCCGTGTACGACGAGACGGAGGACAACACCAGCCAGGCCATCATCGCAAAACACCGCCACGGCCCGACCGGAACGGTCATGCTCGCGTGGCAGGGCGAATATACAAGGTTTATGAACCTTGCGCAGGAATCCCAATACTGATTTTAGAATGAGGAGATGCACCGCATGAAACTGATCGTTACGGACGCGCTGTCCGCAGCCGCCCAGGCGGCGGAGCTGTACGAGGAGCTGCTGAGCAGGAAGCCGAACGCCGTGCTCGGGCTTGCCACCGGCTCGACACCGCTCGGGCTGTACGCGCGCCTTCGGGCGCTGTATGAGGCCGGCCGGATCTCGTTCAGGGATGCAACGAGCTTCAACCTGGATGAATATGTCGGTCTGCCGCCCACGCACGACCAGAGCTACCGCTATTTCATGGAGCACAACCTGTTCTCCCACATCGATCTGCCGCACGAGCGCATTTCGGTTCCGTCGGGCCTCGACACCTCGGCGGACGCGCTGGCCGGGTACGACGCGGCCATCGAGGCGGCGGGCGGCATCGACCTGCAGCTGCTCGGCCTCGGCGGCAATGGCCACATCGGCTTCAACGAGCCGGGCACGCCGTTTGAGCTGGGCACGCATGTTGTGGAGCTGACCGAGCGCACCCGCCGGGACAACGCGCGCTTCTTCACCTCGATCGACGAGGTGCCGACCCATGCGGCCACGATGGGCGTCAAAACCGTCATGCACGCGCGGGCGATCCTGCTGCTCGCGTTCGGCCCGGCGAAGGCCGAGGCGGTGCGCGCGTCGTTTGCCGGCCCGGTCACGCCGGAGGTGCCGGCGTCGGTCCTGCAGCTGCACCCGAATGTGACGGTATTTTGTGATGAGGAGGCGGCGAAGCTGCTATGAAGAACAACGAACTGTTTTTGCATCCCGAGACGACCCAGGCGTGGGAGCTGTTTGAACAGACGACCTATCCGTGGGAGGTGCTGCCGCTCATCAAGGCGTTCGTGCTGCGGCTCGGCCCCACGCTGCCGGGCGACGAATACGAGCAGACGGATGACAACGTCTGGATCCACAAGAGCGCGGTCCTGTACCCGGGCGCGTACATCGCCGGTCCGACGATCATCGGCCCGGAAACGGAGGTTCGCCCCGGCGCGTTCCTGCGCGGGAGCATTCTGGCCGGGAGAAAGTGCGTGATCGGCAACTCCACGGAGCTGAAAAACTGCATCCTGTTCGACAACGTGCAGGTGCCGCACTACAACTATGTGGGCGATTCCATCCTCGGCAACTTTGCGCATATGGGCGCGGGCTCCATCTGCTCCAACGTCAAGAGCGACAAGAAAAACGTGGTCGTACACGGCGACAGGGACTATGAGACGGGCCTGAGAAAGTTCGGCGCCATCCTCGGCGACGGCGCGGACGTCGGCTGCAACAGCGTGCTCTGCCCCGGCACGGTGCTCGGCACGGGCACAAGGGTGTATCCGCTCTCGCGCGTGCGCGGCGTGGTCAGGGCCTACCACATCTATAAGGACGCAAACGCGATCGTGGAGCGCACGGACCGGTAAACACCATGCAGCAGGACAGACCCGAACAAGCGGAAACACAGCTCGAACAACAGAAGGCGGCACAGGAGCAGACCTATCACCGGATGCTGGAAGCGCCGGTCGGCCCGCTCGTGTGCCGTCTTGCCGTGCCGTCGATCATCAGCATGCTGATCACCACGTTTTACAACATGGTGGACACGTTCTTCGTCGGCCGGCTCGACACCTCCGCGGTGGCGGCGGTCGGCTCCGCCGTCTCGCTGATGTCGGTCATTCAGGCCATCGGCTTTTTCTTCGGCCACGGCTCCGGCAACCACATCTCGCGCGAGATGGGCGGCAGGCGCAGCGCGGCGGCGGGAGAGATGGCGGCGACCGGCTTTTTCTCCGCGATGCTCGCCGGCGCGGCGCTGACCGTGCTCGGCTTGCTGTTCCTCGAGCCGCTCTGCCGGCTCATCGGCTCGAGCGAGACGATGCTGCCGTACACGATGGACTATGTGCGCTATATCCTGCTCGGCGCCCCGTTCATGATGTCGTCGCTCGTGCTCAACAACCAGCTCCGCTTCCTCGGCAACGCGTATTTCGGCATGTTCGGCATCGTCACGGGCGCGGTGCTGAACATCGCGCTCGACCCGCTGTTCATCTTTGTGCTTGGGCTTGGCGCGGGCGGCGCGGCGCTGGCAACGGTGGTCAGCGAGTTCGCGGGCTGGTGCGTGCTGCTCGCCTGCATGAACCGCCGCGGCGGGCTGCTGCCCATCCGCTTCGGCAACTTCCGGCCGCGCTTTCGTCAGTACAGCGAGATTGCGCGCGGCGGCATGCCGTCGCTGCTGCGGCAGGGCATTGCGAGCGTCGCCGTTGCGAGCCTGACCTATGCGGCGCGGCCGTACACGGACGCGGCTGTGGCCGCCATGTCGATCGTTTCCCGCATCATGCTGTTCGCCAACTCCGCGCTCATCGGCTTCGGGCAGGGGTTCCAGCCGGTATGCGGCTTCAATTACGGCGCAAAGCGGTTCGACCGCGTGCGCGACGCCTACTGGTTCTGCGTGCGCACATCCGTGCTCGCGCTTGCGGCGATGGCGCTTATGGCGTTCCTGTTCGCGCCCGATATCGTGGCGCTGTTCCGCAACGATCCGGCCGTGGTGGAGATCGGCAAAACGGCGCTCCGCCTGCAATGCGTGACCTTCCCGCTCGCGTCGGTGATCGTGCTGTCGAACATGCTGCTGCAGACGATCGGCAGCGTGTGGCGCGCGTCGGTGCTTGCGCTGCTGCGGCAGGGCATCGTGTTCATTCCGCTCGTGCTGCTGCTGCCGCACGCGTTCGGCATAACGGGCATCCAGCTCGCGCAGCCGCTGGCGGATCTGGCCTCGCTGGCCGGCGCGATCTATCTGTCCGCAAAGACGCTTCGGGACATGCGCCTTGCACAGCAGGGGCATGCGGAACCAAGCCGGGCATCCTGAGCGCGCGGGTGGTTTTCCGCCCGGGGCTTTGCGAGGACGGCTGCCGGCAAGCAGGGAGCAAAAAACAGCGGCCGTGCCGGATGGCCGACGACACATCATTCATTTTTTTGAAAACCGATGGAAGCGGTTCTTGCATCGGAACGGTTTTGGCAGATTGGCGCCGCGCTCTTTGCGCGGCGTTTTATTATGTGGACAAAAATTATCGGAGGAGCACCGCGGGAATGTATGACATACTGGCTTCGGGAAAGCCCGGAAAAGGGGAGCTGATGAACAGAGAAACAAAAAGGTTCTCCCTCACGCTCGATATGGTGCGCACGATTCGTTCACACCCGTTCGAGGTCGTGGACGGGGATACGGGAAATATGCTGGAGATCCGGCTGGAAAACGACGGCGTTCCGGTCGATCTCACGGGGCGGTATGTCTGCATGGTGTTCCGCTCCTGCATCGGCACGGCGCTGCAGGACGCGGACAGCGGCATCGCGCTCGGCTCGGAGACGGGCACCTTTACGATCGACCTGCTGCCCGGCAGCTATGGCCCCGGCAACGTCAGCGCGGATGTGCAGGTGTACAGCGGGGCGGATCGCGGCACGCTGATCACGAGCACGCGGTTCACCTTCCGCTGCAGGAACGCGCTGCTCAACGGGGAGACCATGCGGGCGCAGGCAACCTATCCGCCGCTGGTGGCGGCAACGCGGGAGGCCACCGCGGCAACGGAAGCGGCGAGGGCGGCGGCGGAGGCGGCGGCTGCCGCGGCCGATGCGCTCGAAGCGCCGGTGGTCGAGATCGGCACGGTGACGACCGGCGAGGCGGGAACCGCGGCCTCGGTCGAGAACGTGGGAACGGGACGGCGCGCGGTGCTGAACTTCTCGATCCCGCAGGGCGTGCAGGGACCTGCAGGGCCGCAGGGGCCGCAGGGAGAGCCGGGCGGTCTGGCGGCGCATGCGCACACCGCGGCGGACATCACCGGCGGCGTGCTGCCGCTGGCGCGGGGCGGGCTGGGCGCAGACACGGAAGCCGGCGCGCGGTCGAACCTCAGAACGAATATACAGACATTTTACACGCTGGAGCAGCTCGGCCTGACGCGCGGGGAGGAGACGCTCCCGTCGATCTATGCGGCGCTGCCGGACGGGGGACGGCTCGTCTTTCGCGTGGCGGCCGATTGTGCGGGCATCTACCCGACGGCATACGGCGTGTTCTCCATCGAGAAGACGGGCACATACGCAAGGCTTTTGTTCGTCAGCGTCAGCTCCACCGCGGGCGCTGCGGGCGCGTCGTGGGCCGGGTCCATGTACGGCGCGGAGGTGTTCTCCGGGTGGAAGTTTCTGCCGCAGGCGAGGAGCATGACGCGGAACATGCTGAGCATCGGCAGCACATCCTCGAATGCTTCCTTCTACTGGAAAAACGATGCGAACGAGGTAGGGCTGGTCATCCAGTGCAAGGTCAACGCGACGCTGAGCGCGGGCACGCAGATCGGCACGCTGCCGGCCGGATACCGCCCGACCGCCACGCTGCTGCTGCCGATGTCGTACAAGGAGGTGCGCTCACTGCGCATCTATGCGGACGGAAAAATCGACATTGCAAACGGGAGCGTCGCATCCGGGGAGTACATCGGCGCGAATGCCGTATTTCCAACATAACGAAACGGGGGGAAGGACATGAGAGACATGTGTATTGTGGACGAGGCCGGCCGGTACGTCGACTGCGCGCTGGCGGACGGCAGCGGGGAGCTGCAGTATCGCGCGCTGCGGGATGGGGAGCGGGCCGTTGAGGCGCTTGCTCCGATCTTTAAGGGCAACGCGGGGACGGCGGGGTTCGTATCGCCGGTATGGAACGGCTCCGCATGGGCCGAGGGCGCGGCGGCGGAAGAGATCGCCGCGTTCGATGCGGCGCACCCCGCGCCGGTATTGCAGAAAACGGATGCGGAGCGGATCGCACATCTGGAGGACGAGCTGATGGCGGCGAAGATCCTGCTGGGGGTGGAGTGAATGACGCTTGCTGAACTTGCGGGGAAGCTGCGGCCGGTGATCGAGCGGGCGGCAGCATCGCTGGACGACCGCACGGCGAGCACGGCGGCGCCGCTGTTTCCGCGCCTGCGGCAGGACGGCGCGTTGGTGAAGGCCGGTACGCGGATCAACTGGAACGGCGCGGTCAAGCGGGCGGCGGTCGATCTGTGGGACACGCGGGAAAACGACCCGGATCACGCGGCGGCGCTGTGGGCGGACATCGACTACAGGGACGGCTGGCGGATCATCCCGGAGACGATCACGGCGGGCACGGCGTTCGCGCTGGACGAATGCGGCTGGTGGAACGGGGCGCTGTACCGCTCCAGACTGGAGGCGAACGTCTTCACGCCGGACGCATATCCGGATGGCTGGGAGCCGGTGAACGGATAGAACACCGCGGGAGAAACGGCGGGCTCGCCCTGCAGAAAGGAACGGCGGGCGCGCCCCCGGAAAGAAACGGCTGGCGCGCCCCACGGGAAGAAACGGCGGGCGCGCCCCACGGGAAGAAACAGCGGGCGCGCGCAGCAGGAAGAAACGCTGTGCGGGAGGCGGCGCAACCCTTTACCGGGGCTGCGCCGCCTTTGCCATGCCGCGGATCGGGGAATTCCTGCGGGGCTGAAGCGGCTCTGGTCATTGCCGGAGCGGGGGGCGGAAAAAGCGCGTGTGCGGAAGGGGCGCTTGCCGTGCGGGAATCGCCGCGGGAGCGCTCGGGGCGGAAAAAGCGTGTGCGGAAGGGGCGCTTGCCGTGCGGGAATCGCCGCGGGAGCGCTCGGGGCTGAAAAAAGCGTGTGCGGGGAGGGGGAACGCGGCGCTTCGGCGCTCAGACAGGGCGGCTGTTCCTGCAAAACCGACACGGGATCGCCCCAAAGCGACAGCAGAGGCGAGCCGGATGGCTGCGCCGCTTGACAAGTGACCGCGGAGTAACTACAATACAAGTGACCTATGGGTAACTTTAGATTGGCGAGGCGGGCTGCATGAAAACGAACAGGGAAGCCATACTGGACGCCGCTTTAACCGTCTTTTCGCAGAAGGGCTATGAGGGCGCTCTGCTCCGGGATATTGCCGCCGCGCTTGGCATTACGAAGCCGGCGCTGTACAGGCACTTTGCGGGCAAGGCGGCGCTTTGGGACGCGATGATCGATTCCGTGGAGCGGTATTACTCTGCGCACATCGGCGCTGCTTCCGACGGCGCGGCGCCAGGCGATTGGGAGGAGTTTCGGGCGCTCTCGCTGCGGCAGATCGATTTCACCCTCCACGACGAAACGGTCAGGCGCGTGCGCAGGCTCCTGACATTGGAGCAATACCGGAGCGAGCGGATGTCCGCGCTGGCCACAAAGCATTTCATCACGGATATCGAAGCGCGCTACACCGGCATTTTTGCGGGCATGATGGAGCGGGGCGTTTTGAAGCCCGCGGAGCCTGCGCTGCTCGCGTTCCGGTACACGGCACCCATAACGGTTATGATCCATCTTTGCGACCGCGAGCCGGGCAGGGAGGCGGAGGTCATGGAGAAGATCCAAGCGCATATCGAACAGTTCATACAGGAGCATGGCAAGAGATGAAGATTGTACTGATCCACGGGCAGAATCACAGGGGAAGCACCTGCATGATCGCGCGGCAGGTTGCCGAAAAGGTCAAGAGCCGGGCGCAGGGTGAGACGGAGGTTCGGGAGTTTTTCCTGCCCGAAGCCTTTGACGAGCCGTGCAGGGGCTGCTATGCTTGCTTCAGGGGCGACCTGACGAAGTGCCCGCACTATGCAAAGCTGGAGCCGCTTGCGGAGGCCATGCTGGAGGCCGACCTGCTGATCCTCGAAAGCCCGGTCTATGTCTATCACGCCACCGGGCAGATGATGAGCTTTCTGGACCATTTCGGCACATGGTGGGTCGTCCACAGGCCGAGGCCGGAGATGTGCAAAAAGCAGGCGGTCGTCCTCTCCACCGCAGCGGGCGGCGGCATGAAGAGCACCGTGAAGGATATGGCGGACAGCATGGAGATGTGGGGAATCGCCAGGGTATACCGGTACGGCGTGGGCGTGCAGGCGCTGAGTCCGGACGAGATTCCGAAGGGGATTCTGAAGAGAATACAGAAGAAAACCGACAGGATCGCGGCCGCGGTGTGCAAAAACGCGGGCAAATGCAGCATGAACCCGCGCGCCAAAAAGTGGTTCCTTTTGATGCGCTTTGCCCAAAAGCATTTCCCACCGATGGAGCCGGACTACGGCTACTGGGAGGCGAAGGGCTGGCACGGGAAGGCAAGGCCGTGGAAGGGCTGATGGTTTGACGGATCCGGCCGGAGCCGCTCCACAGGCCCGGGGCGCTTGCAAACGCCGCCGCATTGCTGTTGCGATGCGGTCGCATTGCGGCCAAAGCGCGGACAACGGACGGCCGGTTCTGCATCGACTGTCGATCCGGCGGCCGGCGCCTCTCCGCGCGGTGTGCACACTGGGTGAACACCGGGGATGAATTGGAGCGTTCTCTCCGCGTGGCATACGCGCTGGATGAGGGCTCGTTGGAGCGGTCAGCGGAAGCGGGGGGCGCTGTTCTCTCGCGGGTATGCGCACTGGGTGAACAAAGGCGAATCCAACGGGCAGGATGGACTGGAGCGCGCTCCCTTTATGGGCGTGTGCGCTGGAAAAGCGGCCCGTGCGCGGCGCAACGGAAATGCCGCTGTCGGTTGACAGACGGGTCGGGCGCCCATAAAATAAAGAAAGAATCAACATTTTTCCGGTGCGCGCGGAAGGCCGCGCCGGCCGGGCGGGAGGAACGATGGAATACGACGAGCTGTTGAAAAACTTGAAGGGACGCGGCTTTTTGCCGCAGCTGTTGCCGGATGCGGCCGCTGCGCGCGACGCGGCGCTTGCCATCATCGGCAGCCGCAGCGTGGGCTTTGGCGGCAGCGCGACCGTGCGCGATATCGGCCTGTATGAGGCGCTCGCCGAGCGCGGGAACGCGCTGTACTGGCACTGGCATGCGCCCGCCGAGGATCGGATCGCCACCGAGCGGTTGGCGCAGGCGGCGGAGGTGTTCGTCTCCTCCTCCAACGCCGTACTCACGGACGGCCGCATCGTGAACATCGATGGTACGGGCAACCGCGTTGCCGGACTGATCTTCGGGCCGCCGGTGGTCATCGTGATCGTTGGGAAGAACAAGATCGTGGACGGCGGTCTGGACGAGGCGGTCGAGCGCATCCGGCGCGACTGCTGCCCGGACAACGCGCGCCGTCTCGGCCTCAACACGCCGTGCGCCCGGACCGGCCGCTGCGCCGACTGTCGCACGCGCGCGCGGATGTGCAACGTTGTGGCCATTCACGAGTACCCCACGCGCGTGGCCGAGGAGTTTCACGTGCTGCTCGTGGACGAGCCGCTGGGGCTGTGACCGCGAGCCGTAAGGGATGGAAGAGAACATGAAGCGGGAAAAGACGGGAAAGCGCGGGCAGCTGCTTTTGCGCATGCAGGCCCAGATGCGGGAGAACAAGAGCACGTTTTTCGTGTATATCGTGCTGCGCGCATTCGTGCTGGTTGCGCTGGCGGCCTCGCTGCTGCGCGGTCACTATGAGAGCGTGTTCTATTGCCTGCTCACGCTGGTGCTGTTTCAGCTGCCGATGTTTGTGCAGGCCAACTTCGGCATCGAGCTGCCGAGCACGCTGGAGATCATCATCCTGCTGTTCATCTTTGCGGCGGAGATCCTCGGCGAACTGCAGTGCTACTATCTGCGCGTGGCCGGCTGGGATACCATGCTGCACACGGTCAACGGCTTTTTGTGCGCGGCGGTGGGCTTTGCGCTGGTCGATATCTTCAACCGCAACCGGCGGTTCACGTTTGAGCTTTCGCCGCTGTTCATGGCGATCGTCGCGTTCTGCTTTTCGATGACGATCGGCGTGCTGTGGGAGTTTTTCGAGTATGCGGGCGACCAGCTGCTGCACATGGACATGCAGAAGGACACCATCGTGCAGTCCATCTCCTCGGTCATGCTCAATCCGAGCGGCGAGAACACGGCGGTCACCATCTCCGGCATCGAGGAGGTGTTCGTCAACGCCGAGCCGCTGGGCCTCGGCGGCTATCTGGACATCGGCCTGCACGACACGATGAAGGACCTGTTCGTGAACCTGATCGGCGCGGTTGTGTTCAGCGTGATCGGCTTTTTCTACGTCAAGAACCGCGGCCGCGGCTCGTTTGCGCGCCAGTTCATCCCGGTTGTGCCGCAGACGGAGCAGGGCGATGAGCCCCCGGAGGGCGGCCGGTCTGAAGCGGCGGGGAACGAACCTTTGAAGAACGCGCAGCCCGAAGCTGCCGGCACGGCAGACGGGCGGAGCGAGCCGGTGTAAGCGCCGGCAGGAAGCGGGAGGAGAACCGGCCGCGCCCCATCCGAAGCGATGCGGGGCGCGGCCGTTGTTTTTGGGCGTCGCGCGGAAGGGAGGCGCCTGCCGCAGCGCGCATCCTGTGCGGGGGACGGGCAATCCACGAAGGCTTCCGCGCCGCCCGCGATGTCCGCGCCCCCGCGATATCCGCGCTCCCGCGATATTCGCGCCCCCGATATCCGCGCTCCCGCAATATCCGCGCTCCCGCAATATCCGCGCCTCCGCGATATCCGCACCCCCCGCGATATCTGCGCTCCCGCGATGTCCGCGTCCCCGCGATGCCCGCGACCCCGCGATGTCTGCGCCCCCGCGATATCCGCACCCCCGCGATATCCGCGTCCCCACGATATCTGCGCCCCCCGCGATATCCGCGGCAGATCCTGCGCGGGGCATGGACGGTGGGCGTTCCGGGCGCTATGCGGAAAGGCTCACGCAGGGGAATTGTTCGGAGTTTGTTTACAGAATCGTTCCCGGCGGCGGCTTCCGCTTGGGCGCGCGGAACGCTATAATGATATCACTGGTATCATACGGTAATACTGGGCGTTGCCGCGCGCGGCGTCCACAAGGGGAGGTGCGCTCCAATCAGCGGCGTTGAAACGATCATTGAAGAGGTTCGGAAGGCTGTCGTCGGCAAGGAATCCGTGCTGGTGCGGGTGCTGCTTGCCATTCTGGCGCGCGGCCACATCCTGCTCGAGGACATGCCGGGCGTCGGCAAGACCACCATGGCGCTGGCCTTTTCCAAGGCGCTGGCGCTCGATTATAACCGCGTGCAGTTCACGCCCGATGTGCTGCCGTCGGACATTCTCGGCTTTTCCGTCTACGACAAGGCCACGGACACCATGAAGTACCACGAGGGCGCGGTGCTGTGCAACCTGTTCCTCGCGGACGAGCTCAACCGCGCGACGAGCCGCACCCAATCCGCGCTGCTCGAGGCCATGGAGGAGGGGCAGGTGACGGTGGACGGCGTGACCCACGCCGTGCCGCAGCCGTTTGTGGTCATCGCCACGCAGAACCCGGTCGGCGCTTCCGGCACGCAGCTGCTGCCCGATTCGCAGATGGACCGCTTTATGGTGCGGCTGTCGATCGGCTACCCGCGTGCGGAGGATGAGCGCGAGATGCTGCGCCGCCGCCAAGGCGCGGTCAACCCGCTCGACAGCGTGCGCGAGGTCGTCGGCCCGGGCGGCCTGATGGCCATGCGGGAGCGCGTGGACGCGGTGTTCGTGGACGACGCGGTGCTCGACTATATCATCCGCCTCAACGGCGGCACGCGCACGCACCCGAAGGTGCTGCAGGGCGCAAGCCCGCGTGCCTCGCTGGCGGTGACGGCCATGGCGCGCGCTGCGGCGTATGTGCAGGGGCGCGACTATGTGCTGCCGGCCGACGTGAAGCTCATCTATCGCGAAACGGTGGCGCACCGGCTGCTGCTCACGCCCGAGGCGGAGAGCGCGGGCGCGACGGCGACGGCGGTGCTCGACGAGCTAATCAAGAGCACGAGCGCGCCGCGCATCGCATAACCATGTTTGCGCGCAGAATGCTGTATCTGGCCACGCTGATCGGCGTGGTCGCTTTCCATTTGTTCTATACCGAGTTCGATTCCTATCTTCTGCTGGTATCGCTTCTGGCGCTGCCGGTGATTTCGCTTGCCGTCAGCCTGCCCGCCATGCTCAGAACGCGCATCACGCTGGCCGCGCCGGCCACGGTGCAGCGCGGCAGAAAGGCGGAGCTGACCGTGCAGCTCACCAGCGGCGGCCGGGGCGCGATGCCCGTCGGCGGCGCGCGCTTCCGGCTCGTCAGCCACAACCGGTTTACCGGGGCGGAGCCGTACCCGGCGCGGGTCTATCTGGCCGCGGGCAATGCGCAGACGATCAAAATCCCCATCGACACGGCACACTGCGGCTGCATCCTGCATGCGGCGGCGCATGTGCGCGTGCTCGATCATCTCGGCCTGATCGCGCTGCCGGTGCGCCGGTGCGCGGGCACGGCCACGACGGTGCTGCCGGCGCCAACGCCGCCGGACCCGATTCCGAAGCTGTTCGATTACGCCGCCTATGACCTCAGGCCGAAGCCGGGCGGCGGCTTTTCCGAGGAGCACGAGCTGCGGCCGTACCGCGAGGGCGATGCGATCACGAGCGTGCACTGGAAGCTCTCGAGCAAGCTGGATGCTTTGATCGTGCGCGAGCCGATGGAGCCGCGCATCCGGCCGGTGCTGCTGACCTTCGAGCTCTCCGGCACGCCGCAGGCGCTCGACGCCATGCTCTCGGAGCTTACCTGGCTGTCCAACCGGCTGAGCGCGCACGGGCTTGCCCATCTGCTCGAGTGGCGCGACGGCACGGGCAAGCTCCACACCGAGCGGGTTACGGATGAAAAGACGTTTGAAACGCTCCTCCGGCGGCTCCTTGCGCGCCCGGCCGCGGCGCACGCGCTGCCGCCGGCGTCTGTGGCGCCCAAGGCGGGCGCGTACTATCATGTCGGCGGGAAGCGGGCCGCCGGGGAGGTGCGCGCATGAGCGGGGCAGGACGGGAAAAGCGAAAATGGTCCGCTTCGCCGCTGGCGGCCGGCTGCCTGCTCGTCTTTTTGGGCCTGCCGGGCACATTTCTGCCGATCATCACGGCGTTTTCGCTGCCGGTGGAGCTGCCGCTGCTGCTGCTCATCGGCGCGCTGCTGTCCGTCTATGTGACGACGATGTTCGCCGCCGCATCCGCCGGGAAGCGCCGCACCGGCGTGTGCATGCTGCTGCTGCTCGCGGCGGCGTGGATCTTTGTGTGCGTGCGGTGGAGCGAGATGCTGCGCGTGGGCGCGCAGGTCGCCATATCCGGCGTGGTCAACGAGATCGCGCTGGGGGTGGACTTCGTTTCCGAGATCGCGCTGCCCGCGGGTCTGACCGCTGCCGAACAGCTTGCCGGCTGCACGCTGTTCTTCGCCATGCTCGCGGCCCCGGTGCTGCTGCTGTACGGCTGGTCGATCGTCTACTTTTCGGCGGTGGCGCCGTGCATGGTCATTTCACTGCCGTTCTTCGCGGTGACAATGATCCTGATGGATGTGCCGCCGGCGCTGTACGCCGTGCTGTGCACGCTCCTGTTCTGGATGCTGCTGCTGCTGCCGCAGAGCGTGCGGCGCGCATCGCCCCGGCGCGGCGCGGCGCTGACGTTTTTGTATCTGCCACTGCTCACCGCCCTGTGCGGCGTGGTGCTGCTCCTCTCGCCGCGCGAGAACTATGTCCGCGCCGCGTGGCCGGACGTGCTGCGCGAGCAGCTCGTCAGCCTGCGCAGCAATGCGGCCGGGGACGGAGCCGAAGCCCCCTCCCTGATGGAGACCGTGCAGCAGATCACCGCCAGCCGGCCGGACACCGACATCCATGTGCGCTCGCTCGGCCCGCGCCGGACGACCGGCACGCCCGTGCTGGAGGTGCTTTCCTCCGCATCGGGCACGCTCTACCTGCGCGGCGCGGCGCTGGGCGTGTATGACGGCGCAGCGTGGCGGCAGGCGGAGGGCGCGCCGGCGGACATTTCGATCGCGGCCATCACGGCGGACGCCGTCATGGCAGCACCGGCGGACGGCGAAAACACGGTGGAGATTCGGCACCTGTCCGGCGCGACGCAGCTCGCCTACATGCCGTACTATGCCGTTATGGGGGACGCGGAGGCGGGAGAGGTGTACGCAAGGCCGGCCGACCGCAGCACGGATGCTTACACATGGGTCTACCGCACATGGGACAACCCGGCCGCGTCCGGGAGCGAGAATGCGGCGGAAGCGGCCTACCGCGCGTGGGCGCAGACGGCCTATACCGGCGTGCCGGAGCCGCTTGCCGGCAGGCTGCGGGAGCTGGCGGCCGAGGCCGGCATCGACGGCGCGATGCCGCGCGGGGAGATCGTTGACCGGGTCGCGGACTATATCCGGCAGGCGGGCTATTACGACCTCGAGGCCGAGCGCGCGCCCAACGGAGCGGATTTCATCGAGTATTTTCTGACGGAGAGCCATCGCGGCTACTGCGTGCACTTTGCCAGTGCCGCCACCGCCATGCTGCAGTCGCTCGGCGTGCCGGCCCGATATGTGAGCGGCTATATGGTGGATGCGGCGGCGGGCGAATGGACGAGCGTGACCGATTCGGATGCGCATGCGTGGGTCGAGGTCTATTGCGACGGCTTTGGCTGGACGCCCGTGGAGGTGACCGGCAGCGCTCCGGTGCCGACGGCCGAACCGACGGCCGAGCCGACGGCGGAACCGACCGCGGAACCGACGGCCGAGCCGACGCCCGAAGAGATCGGAGCGGAAGCGACGCCCGAGACCGGCGGACCGGAAGCAACGGCCGTGCCGGATGTGGGCGAAACGCCGGAGACGACGGCCGAGCCGCCGCACGGCGGGAGCGCCGGGCAGCAACCTCAGGAAGGCCGGGAGCCGAATGCCGCAGGCGCGGACGGCGAACCGGAGCCGGGAGATGCCTCCGTGATCGTCCCGCCGGCGCGCAAAACGCCGGGCGGCGCGGCATGGCTGTTGCTGCTGCTGTTGCCGGCCGCGGCGGGACTGATCGTGCTCCGGCGGCGCGCGCTGCTTGCGCGGCGGGCGGAGCAGCTCCGGCGCGGAAGCTGCAAAAAGCGGATTCTGGCTGCGTGGCGGGAGCTGCAGAGACTGTGCCGCTACGGAACGCAAATTCCGCAGGCGCTCACG
Organism: bacterium; assembly: GCA_029218485.1. GTDB lineage: Bacteria > Bacillota > Clostridia > Christensenellales > CAG-138 > Aphodomorpha. The sequence goes on from JAQXRK010000080.1 coordinate 19,346, forward strand.
GATATCGCGCTGGAGGCGCGCTTCTCCGACCATGAGATGGCCGAGGCGCAGCTCGAGCAGATGCGCGCGTTCCTCTCGGCGGAGAGAAAGCGCCTGTCCGAATCGCTGCCGCCGCTGAGGCGGCTGATCGCGCGGTATTTTGATGTCGTGCTGTAGTGTTGGCGGGCGGGGGTGCGCGGCGCTGCCGTGCTTCGGCTTCATATTGCGGGTGGCATCCCGCGAGATGACGGCCGGGGGTGCTGCGCGATATCGTGACCGCCTGTGGCCGAGCGGTGTCGGCGGTGCCGGGACGGGTTTCCGAACGGTGCCGTGGCTGCCTGCGGTTTGGAAAAGCGGTCTTGCGCGCGGCGCTGCCGGTTCCGGCCGGCGCACTGGGAAGCGGCCCGCGGCTGGTGTGCCGCGGACAAGGGGGGGCGTTTTTCTGCGCATTTGCCCGCTCGTTTGCCCGATAATCGAGAAGAATCTGTAAATTTCTGAGATTGGGGGATAGGAATCCGCCGCACCTTGTGGTATGCTATGCAGGGTGTCTGCCGGAGCGCGGCTTGTTTCGCGCGCCGCTTTGGAGAGCGGACAGCATTTTTGTGCCGTACCGGCGCGCATACACCGGCGCGCGGCGGCATGGAACACCGGAAGGAGATTGCAATTTTGAGACGCAGACGATTGGTTTTGGTCGTACCGATGGCGCTGATTCTGCTGGTCGCGCTCGTCGTCTATCTGACCAGGAGCGGTTCGTCCGAAAGCCTGTCTACACATACGATCCAGATCAGCGAAGTGATGACGAGCAACAAGGGTACCGTGCCGGACAATACCGGCGATTACCCGGATTGGGTGGAGCTCCACAATGCCTCCGATCAGGCGGTTGAGATCGGGGGATACGGCCTGTCCGATGATAAGCTCATTGCCGCCAAGTGGACGTTCCCGGCCGGCACCAAAATCCCGGCCAACGGCTACATCATCGTCTACTGCTCGGGCGACACGTCGAAGGGCAGTATGCACGCGCCGTTCAAGCTCTCCGCGGACGACGAGCTGGTGCTCTCGACCGAGGCGGGCGCGATCATCGACAGCCTGGCGCTTCGGAGCGTATCCTCCGGCTACACGCTCTCGCGCGATGCGAGCGGCGCATGGGTGGAGATGCTGCCGAGCCCCGGCTATTCCAACGACCAGGCCGGCATTGACGCGTTTCTCGAGACGCTGACCGCGACCGAGGGCGAGAGCATCGGCGTGTATCTGAACGAGTTCATGGCGTCCAACGCCTCGACGCTGCTCGGCCCGGACGGCTCCTACTGCGACTGGATCGAGCTGTACAACACCACCGGCAATCAAATCGACCTGTCCGGCTACGGCATTTCGGACAATCCGGCGCAGCCGCTCAAGTACACGCTGCCCGAGGGAACCAGCATCGAGCCGTACGGCATGCTGCTGATCTACTGCAACGGGCGCACCGGCACCGCCGTTGACCCGATCGAGGCGCCGTTTGGCCTTGCCGCCTACAAGGAGGCGGTGGTGTTTTCCACGCCCGCGGGCCGCATTCTCGACAGCTATGAGTACAGCCGGCAGGAGACGGACCAGTCCATGGCGCGCGTGCCGGACGGCACGGGCGAGTGGCAGCAGACGGCGCAGCCCTCGCCGGGCTACAACAACACCGCCGCCGGCGCGGCCGCCTATCAGGCCGCGCTGCCCTACGGCACTGGCGATCTGATGATCAGCGAGATCATGAACGCCAACAAGAGCTATCTGCTCCAGCCGGACGGCGGATATTACGACTGGATCGAGCTGTACAACCGCTCCGCCACGCCGGTGAACCTCTCCGGCTACGCGCTGTCCAACAATGCGAAGAATCCGGCCAAATGGGTGTTCCCGGATGTAACGATCGGGGCGGGACAGTATCTTGTGGTGCTCGCCTCCGGCAAAAACGTGACCGATCCGTCCAGAACGCTCGAAACAAATTTCGGCATTTCCGGCGATGGGGACACCGTTTTTTTGTTTACACCGGATGCGGTCATCCTCGATAAGCTCCAGATCGGCGAGGGACACGCGGATGTGTCGTACGGCCGCAGCATCGACCTGAAGACCATGTACTATGCCAAGCCCACGCCCGGCACGGCCAACGGCGAGGGCATGAGCGCCTATGCCGAAAAGCCGGTGTTCTCCGTTGTATCCGGCGTGTATACGAGCGCGCAGACCGTGGAGATCAGCATCCCCGCGGGCGCGACCGTGCGCTATACGACCGACGGCAGCATCCCCACGGCGGCTTCCACCGCCTATACCGGGCCGATCACGCTCGGCTCCGGCGTGACGGTGCTGCGCGCGCGCGCGTTTCAGGGCGGCCGGTTCGACAGCGATGTGGCAACCGCGTCGTATTTCATCAATCAGGGCGAGACGACGCAGGAGAACCACCTCTCCACGCTGCCGATCATGAGCCTCGTTTCCGACCCGGACTATTATTTCGGCGGCGAGAACGGCATCTATGTGGCGGGCAGCACCTACTATGAAAAGAGCGGCGGCCGCGACTCGGTCGACAGCTTTACGATCGAGCACGGGCCGAACAGCGACTATTCCAAGTATGCCAATTTTAACGCGCAGCACCTGACCCATCCCGACCCGATGAACATGGAGTGGGAGCGGGAAACGCACATCGACTATATCGTGGATGGGACGCTCGCGTTCGAGGAGGATGTGCTCAGCCGCATCTTCGGCGCGTTCTCGCGCTTTGAGAAGATGAAGGGGATCGCGCTCGTGTCCCGCGCCGGCTACGGCTCCACGAGCATGAATTACCCGTTTTTTGAAAACCGCGATTACAGCGAGTACAAATCCCTGACGCTGCGCCCCTCGGCCATGGACTGGAAGTTCACGCGCATGCGCGACATCCTGATCCAGGGCCTGCTCGACGATGGCGGGAGCATCCTGCCCACGCAGGCCTACCAGCAGGTCGTGCTGTACATCAACGGCCAGTACTGGGGCGTGTACAACCTGCGCGAGAAGGTCAACAAATACTTCCTTGCGCAGCAGTACAACCTGCCCGATCCGGATCAGATCGACATCCTCGTGGGCAACGGCAACGCGCCTGCGGCGGAGATCTCCGGCAACGGCTACCTCGACTATCAGGCGCTCGTGACGTACGCCAAGGAGCACGACCTGTCGGACGCGACCAACTACGCCTATGTCTGCTCGCTGATGGACGTCGAGAACTTTGCCGAGTACTGCGCCATGGAGATCTTTGTCGGCAACACGGACACCGGCAACATCAAGTTCTGGCGCTCGAAGCAGCTCGACAACAAGTGGCGCTGGATTCCGTACGATTTCGACTGGGCGCTCAACTATGATGACGGCACGAAGGAGGTCGCGTACACGACCGGCTGGCGGCGCGACTTCTTCTCCAGATATTTCCACGAGACGGGCCACGGCGCAAACAAGGGCTTTTCGACCGTGCTCTCCCGCGCACTGCTCAAGAACAGCAGCTTCCGCGCGATGTTCCTCGAAAAGTGCGCGCTGATGGTGGAGATCTTCGACACCGACCGGATGACCGCGCGCATCAACGAGCTGGAGGCCAATATCAGCGATGAGATGGTCTACGATACCAAGCGCTGGGGCGAGATCCGCTACACGACGTGGCAGACCCGCGTCGAGCGGCTGCGGGAGTCCGCCAGACAGGTTCCGGAGTATTTCCTCTACTATGCGCAGCAGTACTTCAGCCTGTCGGACGCGGAGATGAACCAGATTTTCGGGCGCAAGAGCAGCCTGACGGGGGTGAGCTGATGGGCAGGTTGAACAGGGGCAAGGCGGCCGCATCCAACACGCGGCCGTACCGGCACGAGCTCAAGTACATCATCCATGCGGGCGACCACGCGATCCTCTCGCGCCGCCTGCAGATGACCATGGCGCAGGACGCGTACGCCGCGCGGAACGGCGGCGAATACCATATCCGCAGCCTGTACTTCGACGATCCGTGGGATTCTGCGGTTCAGGAGAAGGTGGACGGCATCGAGGTGCGCGACAAGTTCCGCATCCGCATCTACAACCACTCCGACAGGAGCATCAAGCTCGAGCGCAAGCACAAGAACGGGCCGTACATCCAAAAGAGCAGCCTGCCCCTCTCCCGCGCCGAGTGCGACGCGCTGCTCAGGGGCGACTACCGGTTCCTGCTCGACAGGCCGGAGCCGTTTGCGGGCCAGATGTTCGGCATTCTGAAGCTCAAGCAACTACGGCCGAAGGTGCTCGTCGATTACGACCGGGAGCCGTATGTGTTTCCGGCGGAGGACGTGCGCATCACGTTTGACAAGGATGTGCGCACCGGCATGCGCTCGACGGACCTGTTCAATCCGAACGTGCCCATGTACCCGGTGTCGGAGCTGAAGAACTGCATGATCCTCGAGGTCAAGTTCAACGAGAGCCTGCCGGATTACATCCGCATGCTCATCCAGCTCGGGGCGTCGCAGCGCACGGCGGCGAGCAAGTATCTGTTCTGCCGGCAGTTCGAGTTTTGACGCGCCTGTCCCGGCAACCCACGTTGTCCCGGCCGCTGCGGCGGACCGGCATGCATAGATTGGTTTGAACCGTATTCGTTTCGCTTGAAAGAACCGTAAGGAGGATTTAGAAGCAAATGGGAGCATCGACTTTCAACATTGGGGATCTGTTTCAGGGAACGCTGAACCCGCTGCGCGTGGTCATCTCGCTCGTCGCGTCGCTGGTGATCGGCCTCATCATCTATTTCGTCTACCGTAAGACGTTTGCCGGTGTGGTCTATTCCCGCTCGTTCAACCTGAGCCTCATCATGCTGACCATGGTGTCCGCGCTCGTGCTGATGATGATCTCGTCCAACATGGCGCTCTCGCTCGGCATGGTCGGCGCACTGTCCATCGTGCGTTTCCGCACCGCGATCAAGGACCCGATCGACACGGTGTTCATGTTCTGGGCGGTCGGCGAGGGCCTCGCCGTCGGCGCGGGCTTCCTCGACGTCGGCTTTATCGGCGTGCTGGTGATCGGCCTGCTGCTGCTCATCGTCACGGGCATCAAGGGCAGCCAGGCGTCGCCGTTCCTGCTGATCCTGCACTATGACGAGCGCGCCTCCCAGCAGATCAAGGGCATGATCAAGCAGCTGCCCCGCGCCCGCGTCAAGAGCAAGACCGTGCAGCGCGACGGCATCGAGCTGACGGTGGAGCTGCGCATCCGCGAGTCCGACGTTGACTTTGTGGACAAGTTCCTGCGCGTGCAGGGCGTGTTCGACGCGACGCTCGTGGCGCATCAGGGCGACCTGATCTCGTAACCGTTCTCTCCCTTCCGGAAAGGAAACAACCAAAAAGAAAGCCCGCAATTGTGAAATGGCCGGAGAGCGCCTCTATGCGTTCTCCGGCCATATGCTTTTCGGTAGGATATTCTACCGTGGTGACTTTTTCTTTTCTGTACTTTTCTTTTTCTGGAAAAGGAAAAGTACAGAAACCCAAAGAGCGCTTACAGCAGCGTGACGCCGGCCTTGGAGCAGGCTTCGAGCGTGGCAGCATCCCAGATCGAGGACTGCACCTCGCCGATGTGCGCCTTCTCCAGCATCATCATGCACAGGCGCGACTGGCCGATGCCGCCGCCGATCGTGAGCGGCAGCTCGCCGTTCAGCAGCGCGCGGTGGAACGGCAGCGCGGCGCGCTCCTCGCAGCCCGCCTTCTTGAGCTGTGCGGCGAGCGACGCTTCGTCCACGCGGATGCCCATGCTCGAGATCTCAAACGCGCAATCGAGCAGCGGGTAATAGAACAGGATATCGCCGTTGAGCGACCAGTCGTCATAATCGGGCGCGCGGCCGTCGTGCGGCTCGCCATCCGAGAGCTTGTCGCCGATCTGCATGATGAAGACCGTGCCGTGCTCCCTGGCAAACAGCTGTTCGCGCTCCTTGGCCGATTTGCCGGGATAGAGGTCGAGCAGCTCCTGCGAGGTGATGAACGTGACGTCGCGCTTGATCTGCAGCGACAGCACGGGGTACTTGGCCTGCACGACGGCAAGCGTGTAGCCGATGGCCTCGACGATCGACTGCACCGTGCGCTTGAGCAGCGCTTCACCGCGCTCCTCGCGCGTGATGACCTTCTCCCAGTCCCATTGATCGACGTAGACCGAGTGCAGGTTGTCCAGCTGCTCATCGCGGCGGATGGCGTTCATATCGGTATACAGGCCACGGCCGGGATGGAATCCATAGCGGTGAAGCGCAAACCGTTTCCACTTGGCCAGTGAATGCACCACCTCGGCATCAACGCCTGCGGCGGGGATGTCGAAACAAACGGGGCGCTCATAACCGTTGAGATTATCATTGAGACCGGCGGCGGGATTGACGAACAGCGGCGCGGACACGCGCTTGAGATTCAGCACGGCGGCAAGCGCATCCTGAAAGGTGCTCTTGATCAGCGTGATGGCGCTCTGGGTTTCGTAAAGCCCGAGCTTGGACGAATAACCGGTAGGAATTCTGGTCTCCATATTTGCCTCCAACGATTATATAATATATTTTTTTAATATAAAGCAAGTCCGATTGCCTGTCAAGGGCATTTTTGATATACTGAACAAGAAAAATGTGAGCAAACGCTTGCGAACAAAAATGGATGGAGGGATTGCATTGACCAACGCCAACCTAACCCCGCACATCGCCTGTGCGCCCGAGGACTTTGCCAAGACCGTTCTGATGCCCGGCGACCCGCTGCGCGCAAAATTCATTGCGGAGACCTATCTGACCGACCGCGAGCTGGTCAACAATATCCGCGGCGTGCAGGGCTATACGGGCTATTTCGAGGGCAAGCGCGTTTCCGTGATGGCCAGCGGCATGGGCATGCCTTCCATCGGCATCTATTCCTACGAGCTGTTCCACTTCTTCGGCGTGGAGCAGATCATCCGCATCGGCTCCGCCGGCGCGATCGACCCGGATCTCCAGCTGTTCGACATCGTGCTCGGACAGGGCGCCTGCACAGATTCCAACTATACGACGCAGTTCATCGAGCGCGGCACGTTCGCGCCGATTGCGGACTTCGGCCTGCTGCGCGCTGCCGCGGACGAGTGCGAACGCCGCGGCCTTCGCTACAAGGTCGGCAACCTGCTCTCATCCGATGTGTTCTACGGCGAGAGCGGCATTCCCGGCACGCTCGAGTGGCGCAAGCTGGGCGCGCTCGCGGTGGAGATGGAGTCCGCGGCGCTGTATGCCAACGCTGCACGCGCGCACAAGAAGGCGCTGTGCATCTGCACCGTTTCCGACCTGCTTGAGACCGGCTCGGTCACCACGCCGGAGCAGCGCCAGACCGCGTTCCACGACATGATGCAGGTCGCGCTGACCATCGCGTAAGGCGCGGAACGAAAGCGCGCGAAGGATACACAAGCAAGCAGCGCCGGACCACATGCGGTCCGGCGCTGTTCGTTTGCGGTGCGGGTGGGGAGGATCATGTGGGGGTGCATCGGCTCTCCAACCCGGAGCGCTTCCCCGCCGTGCCTTGCACGGCGCTGCGCCTTGGCACAGCGCTGCGCTCAGGCACGGTTTGCGCTTGTCGCGGGCGGCGCCGCGCTACGAAAAGAACACCGAACAGACGATGACCGAGGCGATCACGCCCGCGGCCATGGCCGCCAGCGAGACCGGAATGGCGAAGCGCGTTTTTTTGACGCCGACGGCTCCGAAATAGAGCGCCACCTCGTAGAAGATCGTTTCCGAGCTGCCCATGAGCACGCTCGCGGTATAGCCGACCATGGAGTCCGCGCCGTATTGGTTGAAGATGTCCGCGAGCGAGGCCATCGCCGCGCTGCCGGAAAACGGGCG
>JAQXRK010000081.1 GCA_029218485.1 bacterium
TCGAGAAGGGGCCGGTCGGCGCTGCCGCCGGTTCGGGCGAGGGCGAAAACGAAAGAAACTGATCGGGAGCATCTGCCCGGGCGCGCCCTGCGGGATGTGTCATCGCCATGGGGAATGGCAGGCGTGCACAGCATGAAAATCCCTTCATCCTGTCCGCTGAAGGATAGAATGAAGGGAAAAACGGACAATATGGCGGCGCGGCTTGAGCGCCGCTTTTCGTTTCCGCGGTCCTTTTACAGCGCGGCGAAGATGGCAGCGCCCCTGCTCCTGAGCCAGCAGAGCAGGCCGGCCGAGGCGGCGCCCGTCAGCACGGCCGCGAGCAGCAGGTACCATCCCGGTGCCATGAAGCTGCCCACGATCGCATACAGGAGGCCGAGCAGCAGCACAAACACCCATCCGCCGAACAGGGCCAGCAGAACGCCCATGCTCTGCTTGACCGGAACGGTTTCATCCGTCCAGGAGAGATTCGGCATCTTGAGATTGACGATCAGGCCAAACGCAGCGAACAGCAGCACAAACAGTGGCGGAAACAGCACGATCATGGCGGCTGCGAGCGGGCCGGTGCGCAGGGCGATGCACACGCACACGGAGCACAGCAGCGTGGGAATGGCCGTCAGCAGCAGGTGCAGCGCCAGCTTGGCCTTCAGCACCTGCCACGGGGAGACCGGCAGGGATTGCGCCAGCCAAAGCGACTTGCCCTCGAGCGAGATCGACGGGGCGGTGATGTCGTTCATCGCGGCGAGCATGCAGATGGCGGCGATGGCGATCAGCGGCACGATGCTCTCCGCAATCGCAAGCTGGCCGATCAATGCCTGCAGCCAGGCGCCCTTGACGAGCGCAAGCACGGCGCAGATGCACAGCAGCAGCGCCCCCAGACCGCAGTTGAGCATGTAGGTGGGGCTTGAGAAGAACCGGCCCGCCTCCTTCCGCAGCAGCGCGCCGGCGGCGGTTCTGCGCTTCACTGGCGATTCCTTGTATCGCTTCTTCGCGGATGCCGGTTTTGCCGCCGCAATGTTGAAGAAGGTGCGGGACAGCACGATCCAGATGAGCAGAAACAGCGCCAGCACCATGGCCGCCAGAAGGGCCAGCGAGAGCGCGCTGCCCTCCCCGGCGCTGCCGATCAGGTAGACCGGATAGAACGCGCCCCGGATGCTCTCGCCCACGGCCTGCGCGTTGAGCAGCAGCGTCTGGAGCATGTCGTAGGCGCGGAAATACATATAGTAGTATCCGCCGAGGAAGACGAGCGAGACAAAGACCGTTACAAGGCTCCGGTGCTTCAGCTTTGTGCTGATTTTGGCGACCACCCAGCCGAGGATGCAGGAGAGCGCCAGTACAAACACGGAGAGGATGAGCGGCAGAAGGATGTCCAATACCACCGTCCAGAACCCCGGCGCCGCCGCCGTCCAGTACACGATCATGGCCGGAGCCAGCACGAACAATTCATAGAGAAAGCCCCAGAACCATACGCCGAACAGCCGCACCAGAAGGATGTGCGAGGGGCGAAGCGGGAGCGAGAGCAGCAGCTCGTTGTCCTTGGCCTGATACAGGCTGGTATAGGTGCTGAATACGCTGCCGAACACGCCGAGCAGGATGGCCATCAGGCTCATGATCGACAGGTACAGCCAGCCCATGCCGGCCTCCACCAGCGGCTCGCACAGCATGGAACCGACATTGTAGAACATGACGAACAGAATGCCGAACACGAGCAGATACAGCATTGCATAGCCGAGGATGCCGGCTTTCGAACGCCGCTTGCCGGTTTTCTTGTCCTGAAACAGCCAGGCGTTCATCTCGAGCATCTGCTTTTTGAACAGCGCTTTCAGCATGACGCATCCTCCAGCTCCAGAAACACGGACTCAAGGGAGGCGTCGCCCTTCACATCCTCCATGGTGCCGGACTTGATGAGCCGGCCGCGCTGGATGATCGCCACCTTGTCGCACAGCTTTTCCGCGACCTCCAGCACATGGGTGGAGAAAAAGATTGCGCCGCCCCGGTCGCAGACCTCGCGCATCATTCCCTTGAGCAGATGGGAGGCCTTCGGATCCAGACCGACGAACGGTTCGTCCATGATGATCAGCTTCGGCTCATGCAGCCATGCGGAGATGATGACGAGCTTTTGCTTCATGCCGTGGGAGTAGGCGGAGATGGGCTGCGCCAGATCGTCCGTCAGCTCCAGCGCGTCCGCGTATTTGCGAATGCGCGCCTGCCGGTCCGCCGCGCTCACGCCGAACATATCCGCAATGAAGTGGAGAAACTGGATCCCGGTCATGAACTCGTACAGGTCGGGATTGTCCGGCAGATAGGCGATCTGCCGCTTGCACGCGAGCGGATTCTCCCGGATCGAAACGCCGTCCACGAATACCTCGCCCGCGTCAAATTGCAGGATGCCGCAGCATGCCTTGATCGTGGTGGTTTTGCCCGCGCCGTTGTGCCCGATGAACCCGTAGATTTCGCCGGGCTGGATGTGCAGCGAGAGGTCGTCCACCGCCTTTTTGTCCCCGTATTGCTTGGTCAAATGTTCTATTCTTAACATCTCGTTTCCTCCTTTTGCCGTTCACCGGCGTTTCTTTGCTGCTCCGGTGCGGCCCGGCGCCGCGCCTGTCGGAGCATATGCGGCGCGAAACCGCAAAGACCGCTTGCCATCGCTGCACCCGGCACAGATCAGCGCCAAAGCGATTGCATCCGCGGCGGTTATGCCATCCCTTCGCGCGGCTCGCTTGCCGGGCAGGCCGTCAGCCTTGCTGCGCGGCGCGGTACCAGCCGAGCACCCCGGACAGGTTTTCCGGCGAGACATGGCTGCCGCCGTGCAGCAGCATATCCAGCATGGCGTCCTCATCCGGCGTTCTGTCGGCCTTTGTGGCGAGCCGCTTCCCGAGGGTGCCAGCCATAGTCTTCATCATGAACCGGTATACGCCCCGCAGCCGCTGCATGTCAAAGCCGCCCTGCACGGTGAACACTGGCATGTCCTCCGGCAGCGCATTGGCCTTTCGCACATCGTCCAGCTGGGAGCCGGTCGCACCCATACCCACGCCGACCACCGCCCGCACGCGGTAGCGCTTTTTGGCCTTGCGGAAGCCCTGTACGCTGCCGGCCATCAGCCAGCCCAGATAGAGAATCTCGCTGTTTGCCGGGAGGCTCTTGCCCGCTTCCTCCAGCGAGTGGGCGGGCAGACCGGTCTGCTCCGAGAGCAGCCGGGCATATTGGGCGGTATAGCCCGTGCCCGAGGTGTAAACGATCGCATTCATGTCTGTGATTCTCCTTTTTGTCGAATGGGGTGCCGGATGATCGTTCTCCATTGCTCCGGCGCAACCTTCCGTGCGTCGGAGAGGTAGATCTCGTGGTGCAGACGGTCCGGCGAAATATCGTTCTCATAGCCGTGTTCCTTCAAATACTCGTCCATCAGCGCGATGGAGCCGGCCTCCGCATCGAACGGGCCGATGTGCAAAATCTGGACGCACAGTCCTTCGTCGATGGTCAGAAGCTCCGCTTTGGAACAGTCCAGCTTCTTTTTCCGGGCGGCCTCCTGCGCGGCCCAGCGGAAGTCCGCCTCCGTCACAAAATCCGGCAGGCGGATCACGGCGATCCACTGAAACGCCGCCTTGTCCGCAAGGTTCAGCCTGTCAGCGCCGTCCTGCCACCAAAAACCCTCCAGCGGCGGCACCACGAAGTCGAAGTAGCCGTCGATGCGGTGATCGCCCAGCTTGCTCATCTTGATCGTGTAGGCCACGGCGTACAGCACGGCTACGGCCGCCTTGTATGCGCCGCCCGGCTCGTTCGGGTCGCCCTGCCCGCGGACAGCAACGTACTTCGCCGCCGGCACGGTCACGACCTCCGGCTTGGCGGCGGCCATGTAGAATGCGCGGTACTCCGTTTTGAAATCAAACGCCATTTTGTTCCTCCTCTCTCGGGATCGAGCGGTGGCTTTCGGCGCAGGAACCCGCATACATGCGCCGCCGCTGTGCAAAAAAACTACTTTTTCGGATGGTCTGCGATATCCGCTGCGTGGGTGTCGATGGGCACGGCGGCGATGGCGATCTCCCGCGGCGTTGCGCCCGGCTCGGGCGGGAGCTGAATATACCGGTGCAGCAGGGCGGACAGCTCGGAGCCGAACGCTTCAAACTGCTCGTTCGTGATGGTGAGCACGCAGCCGGAGAGCACCAGCTGATCGCGCTCGGGATTCACATCTTCCCGGAGGCTATACTGGCGAAACGCAGCGTACAGGCTCATGGCATACTGCCACGCGGTGTTCTCGATGTTTCCCTCGGCGGCCTCCGCCATCCTTTTCTCGTCAATGGCCAATACCCGCTCGACGCTGCCCCGGATCTCCCGTTTTTCGCAGATGATCAGCAGGCCCTCCTTCAGCAGGGCATTGATGTGGCGATAGACGGTGGGGGCGGAAACGGAGGGGATGGCTGCAGCGATCTGCTTTGTGGTCGCCTGTCTGTTCACCGCCAGGTACTGCATGATCTGCAGCCGCAGGGGGTGAGAAAACAACTCGAAAAAATCCATCTTGCCACTCCCATTCTTTATCAAAGATGATTATATTCTCAATTTTGATAAAGGTCAATCCTTCTTTTGAATGGAGAGGCACTTTTTACGGAGCGGGGCGGGGACAACGGTGCGCGCGGCAAGCGGCGGGGCAAGCGGGAGGTCACACCAAGGGGGAGGATCGGAACCGTCGGGAACGGAGCGAAGCAGACGGGAGAAGCGGGATGGATGCAGATGGCCGAAAGCGAGGTCAACGCAGACAGGGGGATCTACTTGTGCAGGATTTGTGCGCGGCACGGTTCTGAAAAGAGGGCGAATCCGAACGGTGGCGTCAGGCCGAAACCCGAGATGTGGGGCTGTTCAAGCGTTTTGTGGGATGGGGAAAGCGGGGAACGATAACCGGCTGCCCGCAGCCAAAGGATGGCGGGCGCGGGGGCACATCGGGAGGAGAAGGGCTGTTCCAGTGGATTTATAAGGGATATCAGGTGGAGACAGGCACCGGCATCGATCCACACCCCGGCATTTCTGGGGGCAGAGGATTGGCGCATCCGGCATCGGTATGAACCCACCGGCCGCAGTTCGGGGGTTGATCGCGGCGTATCAGACTTCGTTCGTCTCC
>JAQXRK010000082.1 GCA_029218485.1 bacterium
TTACCCGTCTGATAGTCCAGCGCGCCGGTCGGCTCATCGCAGAGCATGAGCTTCGGGTTCTTGGCCAATGCGCGGGCAATCGAAACCCGCTGTTGCTCACCGCCGGAAAGCTGGGCGGGGAAGTTCTGCATTCTGTTTTCAAGGCCCACCTCCCGCAGCACCTGTTCTGCGGGCAAGGGATCCTTGCAGATCTGAGCGGCCAATTCCACGTTTTCCTTTGCGGTCAGGTTTTGAACGAGATTATAGAACTGAAAAACAAACCCGACCGTACTGCGCCGGTAAAGGGTCAGCTGTTTGGTTGAATAGTTTTCCACATGCGTTCCATCCACGATCACCTCGCCGGAGGTGGCCGTATCCATGCCGCCGAGAATGTTGAGCAGGGTGGTTTTTCCGGCGCCCGACGGACCGACAACAACGCAAAGCTCACCCTGTTCCACAGAAAAATTCACACCGCTCAGCGCGTCGATCACGACCTCGCCCATGCGGTATTGCTTTTTGACATCCTTCATCTCAATATAGGCCATGTTCATTCCCTCACTGTTTCATAACTATATCGATTCATAAATGACTGTGCAAGGGGTGGCGGCAGGTTTTCAAATTCTCTTCACTTTCTGAGTGGAATTTGTCAGAATTGTGCTCTTTGGCAGTGTGGAAACGGTGATCGTCGGAGTCGACCCGAGGATGTGGAAGCTGCATCCGGCAACCACCATCTCGTATCCCTGATCACAAGGGAGCAAAGAACGGTGTCGGCATTGGAGCTTTGTCAAAGTGTGCCTTTCCGAAAGGCAGTTGAGCGATTACCTGGGTACAAACAGCGCCGGACGGCGTAGGCCATCCGGCGCATGGATCTCCCAAAGCGGGGAACTAAGCTTATTTTCCGAGTTCGCGATACACGTCTTCATAACGGACGACCAGACCATCCGTCTCCAGCCATGCGGTCATTTTCTCGCTGTAATGCTTCGACTTTGCGAGGCTGGTAAAGTATGCGTCGAGCGTCTCCTGCTCATCCTCATAGGCAATTTCTCCGGACGGCTCGGTGCTGACACGCTTGATAATATGGTACCCGTTTGCGCTCTTGGTAATGGGAGAAATGTCTCCATCATTCTTCAGAGCAAGCGCGGCATCCAGGAACTCCTGCACAAAGTTCGCGCCCTCGCCTACGAGATAGCCGGCGGCATAGGCCTCATTCTGCATGCCGGGGTCGGTATTGTACTCTTCCAACAGCGCTTCAAAGTCTTCCCCGTTCGCCAGCTTGTCCTGCACCTCCTGCGCAGTGGCCTCGTCTGCAACCAGAATATGCCGCACGCGGAAGAATCCCTCCGGCACATAGAGCGGGATGCAGGAAGAGCCATAGGAAGCGGCAAGCTCCGTGCTGAAATATTGCTCCGGATTCTCGGAGAAACGCGCCTTCTGATCGGCCAGTTCTTCATCGTACATCGCCTTGAGCTCTTCGGCCGTCGGCTCCGCCTCGCTGCGGATCGCCGTCTGGAACTTCAGGGTAATGGCGCTGTCGATCGCGCCATCGATATAGGACTGCCGCAGCTGGGCAAGCGTTATGCCGTTTGCGGAGAGCGTATCGGTGAGCAGTTTGTTGGCATAGGCCTGCACATCGGTCGCACCGGCGTTCTTTGCGCTCGTAACGAACTGCTGATAGAAATCCGCATAGGAATCCTCGCCGTCCGCTTTCGCCTTTGCCTCTTCCTCTTCCGTCAGGCGGACGCCGGCTTGCTCGGCCTGATACAGCAGCATGGTGCTTTCAATGATGGAATCCAAAAGATAGTCCTGATACTGCTGCAATCCCTCGTCCGTGGAGAGATCAAAATAATACATCGCATAGGACTGGCTGTTGAGATATGCGTTCTGCAACTGCTGCATGGTGATTTCGCGATCGCCAACCTTTGCGGCTACGCGGTTGTCCTGTTTGGAGCAACCAGCCAGAACTGCGGTCATCGCCAGCGCGAGCACGAGCAATAAACAAATCAGGGATTTACGTTTCATCCTATTCACCTCATTATTCAGTCAACCGTCATATTATACTGTTTGGCACACGGTCTGTCAATCCGGCCCTCGTCCTGTATCAGGCGCAAAAACGCCGCCATGCCACCGGTCAGCCCGTGATCGCCCCTGTGTGAAAACAGGCGGTCATCCTCCACCGTGCAGACCTCCATGAGCGAAATGTGGTCAGCGCGCACGCCCGCTTCCAAAAACTGCGCCGCAGCAATCTTCCACAAATCCACATACGCCTTCCCCGGCTTTCCGGGCAGCAGACAGTCCGTGTACGGGAATGCATCTGAGAACATCGCCGCCACATCCTCACCGACCTCAAAGCAGTTCGGACAGATCGAGGGACCGACGCCGACAAACAGATCCGCGGGCTGGGTACCGAACCGCTTCCCCATAGCCTCCACGACCTCGCCCCCAATGCGCGCCAATGCGCCGCGCCAGCCGGCGTGCGCAAGGCCGATCGCGCGGCGGACCGGATCCACCACATAGAACGCCATGCAATCGGCATGCCCCGTAACCAGCGTGACCGCCGGGTCTTCGGTGATGAGCGCATCGCACGGGGGAAGCAATTCCCTCGTATATCCCGCGCCGCAATCCGTTCTGTCAACACAGCGAACCGTCTTGCCGTGCTCATAGGTATCCATCACCATGGACGCAGGATCGATGCCAACGGCCTCACAGAAGATCTCGTAATTTTGGATCGTTCGCTGCCGCGGCTCATATCCGCGGGAGAAGCTGAGATTCAGGGACGCAAGGAAGCCTTCGCTCACGCCGCCGGTTCTCGCAGAAAAGCCATGCTGAACGCCCCCGATCGCGTCGAGCGGCGGCAGCGTATAACAGCCGACCCCGCCTTCACAGGCGTGATAAGCATACCCGCGCACGATCTGATTCCAGGCCGTTTGAAATGCTCCGCGATCCATCATTGTTTTTCATCCAACAGGCGCTGGAGCTCCGAGAGGAAAGTCTGCGTGTCCTTGAACTCCCGATAGACCGAGGCAAAGCGCACATAGGCCACCTCATCTACGGTTCTGAGCTTCTGCATCACAAACTCTCCGATGGCCGTGGTGGAGACCTCGGAGGCCAGCGTGTTGTAGACCTCGCGGGTGATATCCGCCACCAGCTTGTCCTGCTCCGCCGCAGAGACCGGGCGCTTTTCGCAAGCCTTGCGAATGCCGATCCGGATCTTCTCGCTGTCGAACGGCTCGCGACGACCGTCCCGCTTGACAACCATGATGGGAAGATCCTCTATTTTTTCATACGTTGTAAACCGCCGTCCGCAATTGATGCACTCCCTGCGCCTGCGAATGGCGCATCCGTCCTCTGTGGGCCGGCTGTCGATTACCTTGCTGTCAGTTCCCGCGCAATACCTGCATTTCATGCGCAATCCGCCTCCATCATCTGTATAGCATCAGTGTATCATATTGAGGCGTTGATTTCCACCAAAATCACATCCTCGCCAAGCTTTTTAATCTTGGAAAATGGGATCACCAGAGCATCCTCATTGTGCACCAGACCAAAGAGCCGGGATGGTCCGGGCACCAGAATTGCCAGCGTCAGGCCTGTACAAATGTCGAGTTCCAGATCGCAAATGTGACCAAGGCGCGCTCCGTCGCAGACATTGATCACCTCTTTGCGCCTCAACTCGCAAAAGGATGTTTTGTTCAGCATCCGCCCCACCTCCTTCGACAGCATATGCCGGATGGGCTCGAAACAGAACGAAAGATAATAGATAAGGAAGAGGAGCGCAGATACTCTGTGCTCCTCTTAGCTGTTCATGTAAATAAAAATCAATACTTGCGCTTTCTTGCGGCTTCCGCCTTCTTCTTGCGCTTTACGCTCGGCTTTTCATAATGCTCACGACGACGAACCTCAGCCAGAACGCCAGAGCGGGCACACTTGCGTTTGAATCGCTTCAGAGCGCTTTCCAGGGACTCGTTTTCACCGACCCGAATTTCCATTCCCTTTTCCCTCCCCTCTTTTGCGACACTTCTTCTTCCCGAAGACGCTACCGTGTATTATAATCGAGCGCATGCGTGAAGTCAACAAAAAATTGGGAATCCTGACATTCGTTTTTATATTTGAGTTTTCAAAATAGTTCGGCAAAGGTACGGCGATGCTCTCCCGGACCGACAGCGCGTAAAATATATTTCACCAATGGACAATTGTCCTTTGCAAATGAAGCGTATATCTGATAGAATACATGCAGATGCCGTATCATCTGGCAGGAGTATCCAGAAGCGGCATATTTGAAAAGGAGGAAGAAAGCACATGAAGAAATGGATCGCAATTCTTTTGACGCTCTGTCTCGCTCTGTCCGCGTTCGCCTGCACCAAGCAGCCCGCGGCCGAGCCCACCACTGCCCCTGTTGACGGGAGCCAGCCGGATGCGACCGAGCCCAGCGATGCGCCGGCAGAACCCGCCGCCGACGGTTATGAGATCGCTCTCGTTACCGACGTTGGCAACATCGACGACCAGTCCTTCAACCAGTACACCTGGGAAGGCACCAAGGCCTGGGCCGAAGCCAATGGCAAGACCTACAACTACTATCGTCCCTCTGAGGACAGCGACGAGGCGCGTGCCGAGACCATCAAGACCGCTATCGAAAAGGGCGCGAAGGTCATCGTTCTCCCCGGCTTCCTGTTTGCCGGCGCGCTGAATGTCGTTCCGCAGGATTATCCGGATGTCACCTTCATCGGCATCGATATGACCTCGAAGGAGACCAACCCGGATTTCCCGAATGTTGCGGAACCCCTTCCGAACACCGTTCTGATCTCCTATCAGGAAGAGCAGTCCGGTTACCTTGCCGGCTATGCGGCCGTTAAGGATGGCTACACCAAGCTGGCCTATCTGGGCGGCATGGCTGTCCCCGCCGTCATCCGCTATGGCGAGGGCTTCGTACAGGGCGCCAACGCTGCAGCCGCTGAGCTCGGCAATGCTGCGGATGTTGAGATCAAGTACTGGTATTCCGGTTCGTTCGTCCCGTCCGATGATATCAAGACCAAGACGGCTGGCTGGTACACCGAAGGCACCGAGATCATCTTCGCAGCTGGCGGCGGCATCGTGTTCTCCGCAATCGCATCCGCTGAGGAGACCGCGAACGGCAAACTGATCGGCGTCGACGTCGACCAGGGCGGCCTCAACGAGCGCGTTGTGACCTCCGCTATGAAGGCGCTTGCCAATTCCGTACAGCTTGCGCTGCAGGCCTGGGAGGACAACGGCGAGAAGCTTCCGGATGATTATGCCGGCCATGGCATCACTTTCGGCGCTGCCGACGATGCAATCGGTCTGCCGACCGCAGAAGGCTCCTGGAGATTCAACCAGTTCACGGTGGATGAGTATGAAGCCGTGCTGGCCAAGATCAAGAGCGGCGAAATCGTGATCTCCAACGACACCGCCAACCATCCCGAAGTCCAGATCTCTGTGGACTACCAGGAGTAAGAACTCCCCTATTGTTACCAACCTGATGGGGCTGGGCATCAAGCCCAGCCCCACTTTCTTGAAGCGCACAGAACTGCTGATAACTGCCCCCAACTATTGACTTATCGGAAGGAATACCGAACGAATGAGCGGCTATGTAATCGAGATGCTTCACATCACCAAGGAGTTTCCCGGCATCAAGGCCAATGACGACGTCACACTGCAATTGAAGCGCGGAGAGGTACACGCGCTTTTGGGTGAGAACGGCGCGGGAAAATCCACCCTGATGAGCGTGCTGTTTGGCCTGTATCAACCGGAATCGGGTACCATTAAAAAGGACGGTGAGGTCGTCAAGATCAAGGATCCGAACGACGCCAACGCCCTGCACATCGGTATGGTGCACCAGCATTTTAAGCTGGTAGAGGTCTATTCCGCACTGGACAACATCATCCTCGGCGTTGAACCAAACAAGCTCGGATTTTTGCAGAAGAAGGAAGCGCGCAAAAAGGTTGTTGCGCTCTCCGAAAAATACGGCCTGTCCATCGACCCGGATGCGAAAATTGAAGATATTTCCGTCGGCATGCAGCAGCGCATCGAAATTCTGAAGATGCTCTATCGCGACAACGAGATCCTGATCTTCGACGAGCCCACCGCCGTCCTGACGCCGCAGGAGATCGAAGAGCTGATGCAGATCATGCGGAATTTTACCCGCGAGGGCAAGTCCATCCTGTTTATTACGCACAAGCTGAATGAGATTATGGCCGTGGCCGATCGCTGCACCGTCCTTCGCAAGGGCAAGTGCGTCGGCACGGTGGAGATAAAGAACACGACCAAGCAGGAGCTCTCCCGCATGATGGTCGGTCGCGACGTTGAGTTCGAGGTGCAGAAGAAGCCGTGCGAACCAAAGGATGTTGTGCTCCGCGTTGAAGACCTGACCGTTCCGAGCAAGGTGCACAAAAACAATGCGGTCAAGAACGCTTCCTTTGAGGTGCGGCGTGGCGAGATCGTTTGTCTTGCGGGAATTGAAGGCAACGGCCAGACGGAATTTGTTTATGCGTTGACCGGGCTGGAAAAGCCCTCTTCCGGAAAGATTTTCCTGAAGGATCGCGACATCACAAACGCGCCCATCCGGCAGCGCAGCAAGCTGGGCATGAGCCACATCCCGGAGGACCGGCACAAATACGGACTGGTGCTGGACTATTCTCTGGAGGAAAACCTTGTTCTGCAGCGGTACTGGGAACCCACGTTCCAGAACCACGGGTTCATCCGCAGCGGTGAGGTACGCCACTACGCGGAGAAACTGATCGATCAATACGATATTCGCAGCGGTCAGGGGCCGGTTACGGTTGCGCGCAGCATGAGCGGCGGCAACCAACAAAAGGCTATCGTAGCCCGCGAGATCGACAAGGAGCCGGATCTGCTGGTGGCTGTCCAGCCGACGCGCGGTCTGGACGTCGGCGCTATCGAGTATATCCACAAGCAGCTCGTCCATGAGCGGGATGCAGGCCGGGCGGTGCTGCTGGTTTCGCTCGAGCTGGATGAAGTGATGAATGTTTCCGACCGCATTCTCGTGATGTACGAGGGCGAAATCGTCGGCGAATTCGATCCGAAAGCAACTACGGTTGAGGAGCTTGGTCTCTACATGGCGGGCGCCAAGAGAAAGCAGCAGGCCCAGCCGACAAGCGAGGTGACTACAAATGACCGGTAAGCAAAAGAAACGTTTTCATATCCCCGGCCTGACGAGCTTTTTTGCATCGCTGATCTCCATTGGCGTGGGATTGCTGTTTGGCTTTATCCTGCTCGTGCTGCTCAACCCGCAGTTTGCGGGGCAGGGCTTCATCAGCCTCGTCACCGCCGGTTTGAAATCGACCGACAAGCTGGCCAAGGTGCTCTATCAGGCGGCGCCGCTCATGATGACGGGTCTTTCCGTCGGCTTTGCGTTCAAGACGGGTCTGTTTAACATCGGCGCTTCCGGCCAATATACGGTCGGCGCCGGCCTTGCGCTGATCTTTGCCATTCAGTTTCAGCAGCCATGGTACGTCTGCCTGTTGATCTCGATGATCGGCGGCGCATTCTGGGGCGTCTTCCCCGGCCTGTTCAAGGCGCTGTTCAACGTGAACGAGGTCATCACCTCCATCATGTTCAACTGGATTGCCATGCTGGCGGTCAATCTGACCATCTCCAATCTGCCGATGATGCTGCCCCGCTACTGGGGTCAGGCGCAGATCGACCGAACGGCAAATCTGGCGGTCGCCAACCCCTCGGCGCTGATTCCAAAGCTGGGACTGGATGAACTGCTGCACAGCAACTATATGAACATCAGCATCTTCATCTCGATTGCGTTTGCAGTGATCCTCTGGGTGGTGCTCTCCAAAACAACGTTCGGCTATGAACTGAAGGCATGCGGCTTCAACCGCAACGCCAGCGTTTATGCAGGCATCAACGCCAAGCGGAACATCGTCCTCTCCATGGTCATTGCCGGCGCGCTCTCGGGCATCGGCGGCGGCCTGTATTACCTGGCGGGCACCGGCCAATATACGCTGCTCAAGTCCCTGCTCAACATGGGCTTCAACGGCATTCCCGTCGCGCTGCTCGCCTCCTCCCACCCGCTCGGCACGATCTTCTCCACGCTATTCGTCTCCTATATTCAGGTCGGCGGCGATGCGATGCAGCCCGAGTTTGTGAAGGAGATCATCGACATGATCATCGCCGTGATCATCTACCTCGCTGCGTTTTCGCTGCTCGTCCGCGAGCTGCTCAACCGCAAAAAGGGGCATGACCTCGGCAACGTCAATGCGGAACCGGTCGCTGCCGTAACAACAACCGAAGCGGACAGCGTCACTACCATGGAGGGAGATGCGGAATGAATATTCTTGCTGATATCTTAGCAGCCACCGTTTTGTTTGCCGTACCGCTGCTGCTGGTGGCGCTCGGCGGCATGTTTTCCGAGCGCAGCGGCATCATCAATATCGCTCTTGAGGGCATTATGATCGTCGGTGCTCTGTTCGGAACGCTCTACCTTCGCTTTGCGGACGCATCCGGGCTCGGCGCAACGAATCCGCAGGGCGCCGTGGCGATTGCCATTCTGGTCTCCGCTGGGACCGGATTGGTCTACTCGCTGCTGCTGGCGTTCGCTTCCGTCAACCTGAAAGCGGATCAGACCATCGGCGGTACTGCGCTCAACATGCTTGCTCCCGCCTTTGCCATCACGCTGACCTGGGCGATTCAGGGGCAGGGACAGACGAACATCCTGATTCCGACATGGACGCGCATTACGCAGGATACGCTCGGCATTGCTGTCAAGGACACGTTTTTCCAGAACTTCCTGTTCAAGAGCTTTTTCCTGACGACCCCCGTAGCGATCGTTCTGTTCGTAATCGCGGTCATCCTGCTCTACAAAACGCGGTTTGGCCTGCGCCTGCGCGCCTGCGGCGAACACCCGCAAGCGGCGGATTCCGTCGGCATCAATGTCTACAGAATGCGCTATGCCGGCGTCATGATCTCCGGTGTTCTGGGCGGCATCGGCGGCCTCGCCTACACGCTCGCGGCCGGTTCTGCCTTCCAGTCGACGGTGGCCGGATACGGATTCCTCGCGCTCGCCGTTATGATCTTCGGCAACTGGAAACCGCTGAACATCCTCGGCGCTTCGCTGTTCTTCGCGCTGTTTAAAATCATCGGCTCGTACAGCGGAAGCATTCCGTTCCTGCCCAAGTTTGAAAACATCAAGGCAAGCGAATATATCTATCTGATGCTTCCCTACATCGTCACGATGATCCTGCTCATCCTCACGAGCAAGCGCTCACGCGCACCGAAGGCCGAAGGCATTCCTTACGATAAGGGACAACGGTAAGAGGAATCGGAATGGCAAAGTTGTATTTTCGCTATGGAGCAATGGGTTCCAGCAAGACGGCGAACGCCATTATGGTCTGGTACAACTACTACGAGCGCGGCAAGAACGCGCTCCTGCTCAAGCCCGCGGTCGATACCCGCGACGGGATCTACACCATGCAGTCCCGCTGCGGGCTGAAGGCGGAGTGCATGCTGTTTGACCAGCTCGATCTCGAGGCGGTAAAGGCGCATGTTTACGATTGCCTGATCATCGATGAAGCGCAGTTCCTGACCTCGGAACAGGTGGCGCTTCTGACGGAGATCGTGGACGACTATGATGTGCCCGTCATCTGCTACGGCCTTCGAACCGACTTTCAGGGCAACTTTTTCCCCGGCAGCCATGATCTGCTGGCCTGCGCGGACACCATCGAGGAGATTAAAACGATCTGCTGGTGCGGCAAAAAGGCGATCTGTAATGCGCGTCTGGATGGAAAGGGCGGCATTACCAAGCAGGGCGAACAGGTTGTGCTCGGCGCGAACGATAAGTATATCAGCCTTTGCCGCAAGCACTGGAAGCTGGGCGACCCCGGTCCCGGTCTGCGCGCCGACAAGCCACAGGCGAAAGAATAACCCTCCGCTGCGGCGATTGTTAGAGGTCTTCGGATATCTGGTCGGAAGCGCCCGGCCCAGTTGATCCCTCGCGTCCTCGTCAGCGTGAACAAGCATCGCCCCACAGGCATACAGGCCGTTTGGTCCCGCACGCCCTGCTGACATGGCGATTGATCACCGGAACCCGAGGAGCAGCGCTCCGATTGCCATCAACAGAAAGGCAATTATTACCGCTACAAACCACTCCGGAGCAAAACAAATAAAGACAAGGAAGCCTGCAAGAATACAGCAAACGCCGCACAGGCTTCTTTTGTTGTGCCTGCGGCACGGCCGGCACGAGCACGCTTCCCTCTTCTCCCGCATCCAATGCATTCGCCTCATCCTCCCTATCTACTCTATTCCTATGCGAAAACCGAAAAAATTGTTCTACACGCTGCGACAAAAATCCTCATAGTATGGAACTATCGAAGTGAAATACGGAGGGTTGCCATGAGTACCTCAATTGTCGATATAAACAATCTCTCCCTGTCCTATCAGGATAGGCAGGCGGAAACGCTCGCGGTCGACGGGCTTTCCTTTTCAGTATCCGAGGGGGAATTCGTATCCATCATCGGCCCATCCGGGTGCGGGAAAACGACCGTTCTTTCGTTGCTGATGGGCCTGATACAACCGACCGACGGCAGCATCCTCGTGATGGGCGAGCCGGCGGGAACCAACAACTCGCACGTGGGATATATGCTTCAGCGCGATCATCTGCTGGATTGGCGCACCGTGGAAGAGAACGTGCTGCTCTCCCTGCAGGTCAAGCGCATGCTGACACCGGAGCGGCGCGAACACACGCTGCGCCTGATTCATACCTATGGTCTGGATCAGTTTCGCAGCCATTACCCACGCCAGTTATCCGGTGGTATGCGGCAAAAGGTCGCGCTGATCCGAACGCTTGCATTCGATCCGACCCTGCTGCTGCTCGACGAACCCTTTTCCGCGCTGGACTATCAGACGCGGCTGCGCGCCGCGGATGAAATATTCGGCATTATCCGCAAGGAACACAAAACCGCCATTCTGGTCACACACGACATTGCAGAAGCGATCTCCATGTCGGATCGCATCCTCGTTTTCTCCGACCGGCCGGCGCATCTGAAGGCCGAACATGTGGTGGCGCTCACATCGCCCGATACGCCGCTGCAGCGCCGCAACGCGCCGGAGTTTTCCGGTTTATTCAACACGCTTTGGAAGGAGTTGGAGCATCATGGCGTCTGAACAGGATTTGTCTATGGCCCGCCGCGCATACCTGACCGGCATACGCCGCCGCGAGCGGTTTATCAAAGCCATGCGCTATATCATTCTGATCGCACTGATCGTTCTTTGGGAGCTGGCTGCGAGGATCGGATGGATCGATCCGTTCATTACGAGCAGCCCGTCGCGGGTCGGCGCTACCATCCTGCGCCTGCTTCGGGATGGCGAGCTCTTCTTACACATCGGGATCACGCTGTTGGAGACGGTGGCCGGTTTTCTGATCGGCACGCTGCTGGGCACGCTGCTCGCCGCCGTGATGTGGTGGAGCCCGACGCTTTGCCGCATACTGGACCCCTATCTGGTCATTCTGAATGCCCTGCCGAAAATTGCGCTTGGGCCGATCCTGATCGTCTGGATCGGCGCGGGTATCGGATCGATCATTGTGATGGCCGTCCTGATCTCGCTGGTCGTCACCATTGTGACGGTACTGACCGGGTTCCTTGATATCACCGGGGAAAAGCAACTGCTGATGCGAACCCTTGGCGCAAGCACGCTGCAAACCTTTACGATCGTCGTTCTGCCCGCAGCCGTGCCGACCATGATGGCCGCGCTCAAAATCTCCGTCGGTATGAGTTGGGTGGGTGTGATCGTAGGCGAGTATCTGGTATCACAGGCCGGTCTCGGATACCTGATCGTATACGGCGGTCAGGTGTTTAAGCTGGATCTCGTCATGGCCAGTACCGTGGTGCTGTGCATCCTTGCTGCGATGATGTATTACGGTGTGGCTTTCATAGAGAAAAAGCTGATCCGCCACTCCTGAAATTGTGACATTTATTGACACAGACAGCCTTTTCCGCTATACTTGGAGTTGGTGAGGAACAGGGAAAACGGTGGAAATCCGTTACAGCCCCCGCTGCCGTAAGGTGGATGCGCGCATAGAAGAGCCACTGTGCAATCGATGCATGGGAAGGCATGCGCCGCAGATGAAACCGAGTCGGAAGACCTCTCCCCACCGATATCCAGATCGGTTCTGCGGTGGGCGGGAGCGTGCTTTTTTGTGTATGCAACTTCCTTCCGTGGAATCAAAAACGCGGAAGGGAGTTTTATTATGGAACAAAAGACGAAGAACAACAAGAAGACACTGCTCTATGTCGGTATCGCAATCGTGCTTGTTGCGCTGATTGCCGTATTTGCCATCGTATACGGCAACTCGAACAAGCCTGCAGCGGCCGGCAGCAAGACCATTACGGTTCAGATCATCACCAGTGAGACCGACACCGTTACAAAGACCATTCAGACCGATGCAGAGTTTCTGCGCGGTGCTCTGGAACAGGAAAACCTCGTTCAGGGCGAAGAATCGCAGTACGGCCTGTTTGTGAAAACCGTAAACGGTGTAACGGCCGACGACGCGCAGCAGCAGTGGTGGTGCTTCACCAAGGGCGGCGAGATAGTCAACACGGGCGTGGATGATACGCCGATTGCCGATGGCGATACGTTTGAAATCACTTTGACCACCGGCTGGTGAGCGTAATGGATCGCAAGCCGATCAGCGGAAGAGAAATTGCCATGCTGGCTGCTGCCGGCGCGCTGCTTTACGGCATTCAGGTTGTTTTGGCCGCACTTCCGAATATTGAGGGCGTTACGCTGCTGATCATCCTGTTTTCTCTGGTCTTTGGGCGGCGAGTCCTGTGGAGCGTTGCGATATTCATCATCCTGGAGGGATTGACATACGGTTTTGGGCTCTGGTGGTTCTTTTACCTGTATGTCTGGCCGTTGCTGACCGTTCTGGTCTTGCTGGTCAAGCGCTTCATCGGCGAGTCAGTCTTTGGCTGGTCCCTGTTCTCTGCGGCATTTGGTCTGCTGTTCGGTCTCTTTTACGCGCTGCAATTTCTGCTTTATGGCGGGTTTCCCGAAATGTTGGCGACCTGGATTGCCGGCTTTCCATTCGACATCTCGCACTGCATCGGAAACTTCCTCCTCTGCATTGCGCTGTTTAAGCCGCTTCTCAACGTTACCCGCCGCTTGACATGAACCATGTGACGGGTCTATAATATGACACATTGTCATATGACAATGTGTCATATTTCTTTTTGGAGGTGCGATGCCTTGCCAACCGAAACGTTCTTTCGCCTGCCGGAAGAAAAGCGAGCCCGCCTCGTCTCAGCGATCTATCAGGAACTGGCACGCGTTCCTGTGACGGAGATGTCCATCAACCGGATCGTCCATCAGGCGGATATTTCGCGCGGAAGTTTCTATCAATACTTTAATGGCCGCGACGATCTGGTCGACTTTCTGATCGGCAACTTTCTGCAGCGCGTTCAAGCGTTTACGGATGCAGAAGCCGCGTCCTGCGAGGATTGTTTTGCCCTGCTGCGCCGCATGATCCGTGAAGTCCGTCGATTTGGAGACATGCCGGAAAATCGCGCGTTTGCCACGAATATGCTTGCGCATATCCGCGCCTGCTGGTCCAACTCATCCTGCATCGTGCGAACCAAGGTGAATTACAAAGCGATGGCCGACTGGTACGACCAGTATTTCGACCGCGCCAGGCTAAACGCGGACTCGGACGAAACGTTCATGCTGATCCTGGATCTGCTGTTCGCCGTATTTCGTAGCTCAGTGGCGGAAATGTTTGCAGCGGATGCGAACGCGGATCAGGTCATCGAGCGATTCGACCTGAAGTTGGAGATTCTTCAGCGCGGGATGCTGCGCACGGCCGGGAGGTAAGGTTTATGATGGCAAAGTTTTCCGTGAAAAAGCCGATGACGGTGTTCGTCTGCGTGGTTTTGATCATCCTTCTCGGGGTGGTCTCCTTCACCAGAATGACGTCTGATCTGCTGCCCAATCTGGATTTTCCGTATGTGGTCATCGTGACGAGCTACCCCGGCGCCAGCCCGGAACAGGTGGAAACGGAGGTGACGCGCGCTATCGAGCAGTCGGTCGCGACGCTGGAAAACATCTCCGACATGCAGTCGACCTCCTCCGAAAACGTATCCATGGTCATGCTGGAGTTCAACGAGGACGCAAATATGGATGCGACCACCATGAACATCCGGGAAAGGCTGGACCAGCTCAGGGGAACCTGGAGCGACAAGGTTGGGCAGCCATATATTCTCAAGATGAATCCGAACATGCTCCCCGTGAACGTATCCGCAGTGGCGCGCGAGGGCTACTCCACGGTGGAGCTCTCCGCCTTTGTTGAGGAAGTGCTCTTGCCTCAGCTGGAGGGAACGGAAGGCGTCGCTTCCATCTCGACCAGCGGCATGGTCACCCAACAGCTGCATGTGGTCTTCCGCGAGGACTTGATCGATGCGCTCAACGACCGCATCCGCGCTGCAATTGACGAGAAGTTCCTGGAAGCGGAAGAAGAGATTGCCGATGGCCGCGCCGAGCTGGAGGATGGCAAGAAAAAACTGGCTTCCGGCCAGCAGATGCTCAATCAGGGAAAGCAGGAGCTGGAAACTGCTGCATCTGAAGCGGAGCAGCAATTCGACGCCGCTGAGGCCGAACTGCAGACGAAGCAATCAGAGCTCTTAAAGGCTACCATCTTCCTGCAGACGCAGCTCGAAGGGCTGGACGCGCTGATTGCAACGGAATCAGCCGTACGCAGCCAGTTGGAGGCGCTGCTCGCCCTCCCCTCTCCCACACCGGATCAGGAACAGCAGATTCTGCTGCTGACCAAAGCGCTTGAGGCGATTGAAAATGCAAAGTCGGAACGTTCTGTTGTTGCCGAGCAGATGGAGCAGGCGGAAGCGGGCCTTGCCGCCATTGAGGATGGTTTGGAGCAGCTGAAGCAGCAGCGTGAGGCGGCCGCCTCCGGGTTCTCCGAGGCTGAATCGCAGCTGGGAGCCGGACAGCGCAAGATCAACAGCGCGCGCCAGCAGATGGAGGATGCGCTGAGTCAGCTCGATGATGCCACAACGCAGCTGGAAGAAGCGCGTACGGACGCCTATGCTTCCGCCGATGCAAAGGAGATCGTCTCTCTTTCGACCGTCAGCGCCCTGCTCAGTGCACAGAACTTTGCCATGCCGGCCGGATACGCCGCAGCCGATGATGATACGCAATGGCTCGTCTATG
>JAQXRK010000083.1 GCA_029218485.1 bacterium
CCGATCCGCGAGACCTACATGGACCTGATCGAGTACGCGGACGGCAGCATCGCGCGCTGGACCGCGGCGCCGGAGCTGCCCGGTGCGGATCAATTTGCGGAGGAGTGCGTGAAGAACGGCATCCTGCCTTCGATCGGCCATACCGACGCGACCATCCGCGATGTGCGCCGCGCGATTGAGCATGGCTTTTGCCATGTGACACACCTGTACTCCGATATGTCCACCATTACCCGCGAGAGCGGCTTCCGCGTGCTGGGCGTGCTCGAAAGCGCCTACACGCTCCAAGAGCTCTGGGTGGAGGTGATCGCGGATGGGTGCCACCTGCCGCCGGATCTGATGAAGATGATCTATTCGTTCATCGGCCCCGAACGGCTGCAGCTCTGTTCGGACTCCATCCGGCCCGCCGGTACGGACGCCAAGGAGGTCATCGTCGGCAGCCTGGAGAACGGGATTCGCGGCATCATTGAGGATGGCGTGGCCAAGTTCCTCGACCGTACCGCGTTCCTCGGCAGCATCCAGCTCGGCATGGATCTGGTGCGGACGATGTACCAAAAGGTGGGCGCGGCGCTGCCGGACGCCATCCGCATGATGACGGAGAACCCCGCAAAGATTCTGCATATCGACGATCATAAGGGCCGGCTGCTGCCCGGCTATGACGCGGATGTGGCGCTGTTCGACGAGACGCTTGCCGTCCGGCATGTGTTCTACGGCGGCAGAAAGGTTGTTTGACCATGGCGCGGTCGCTGATTCAGAACGTCCGCATCGTGGACGGCGGCAGCATCACGGACGGCTGCATCCTGATGGAGGACGGCTGCATTGAGGCAATCCTGCCGTGCGGCGCCGCAGCCGCAGACGCGCAACCCATCGATGGCGGCGGCCTGTACGCCTCCGCCGGGTTTATCGACCTGCACGTCCATGGCGGCGCGGGTCATGACTTCATGGACGGCACGATGGACGCCTTCCGCGCCTCCTGCGACCAGCATCTTGCGCACGGGGTAACGACCATGCTGCCGACGCTGTCCACCGGCCCGGAGCCCCTGTTCCGCCGGGCGATTGACAATCTGCGCATTGCCCGCGGGGAGCGGGCGCAGCTGCAATGCCTGCCGGGCGTGCACATCGAGGGTCAGTATATCGCCGAGGAGCGCAGCGGCGGCATGGACGGGAGAAACATCAGAACGCCCAACCCCGCGGAGTACATACCGCTGATCGACTATGCCGACGGGGACATCGCCCGCTGGTCGATCGCGCCGGAGCTGCCCGGCGGGTTTGCATTCGGCGATTACTGCACGGCGCGCGGCATCGTCCTGTCCGTTGCCCACAGCAATGCGACGTACGCCGAGGTCCGCGAGGCGATGGGGCACGGCTTTTGCCACCTGACCCATTTCTATTCGGATATGAACACGGTGACGCGCAAAAACGGGTTCCGCGTCATGGGCGCCATCGAAGCCGGGTATGATCTTCCCGGACTCTGGATCGAGGTCATCTCCGACGGCTGCCATCTCCCGCCGGAGCTGCTCGGCTACATCTACCGCCATATCGGCGCGGAGCGGATGCATCTGGTGTCCGACTGCATCCGCGCGGCGGGGCTGGAAGGCCCGATCGTGGATGTGGGCGAGGCCGGCCGGCAGCTGCAGGGCATTCTGGAGGACGGCGTGGTCAAGTTCCTCGATCGCAGCGCGTTCCACGGCAGCATCGCACAGGGCGATATGCTGGTCCGCGCGGCGCACTGCGCCGCCGGGATTCCGCTCACGGACTGCATCCGCATGATGGCGGAGAATCCGGCGAAAATTCTGGGCCTGAGCGGCAAGGGCCGCCTGCTGCCCGGCTATGACGCCGATATCGTGTTGTTTGACGAGCAGGTCAGAGCCAGAAGCGTCTATTACCGCGGAAGGCTTGTGGTTACCGCAAATGAGAGCAAAGGAGAAAACCAATGAAGCAGGACATCATGCAGGAGTACTATGACCAGACAATCGGGTACATCACGCGAATCCGGGATGAGGAGCGGGAGCGGATCGCGACGGTGGCGAAGGTGATCGCGGACCAGATCGAGAAGGACAAGCTGATC
>JAQXRK010000084.1 GCA_029218485.1 bacterium
GAGGAAACCCTTATTCACAAATCCGACCCGCGATACGGCACGCGCGCCCGAAGCGCGAATGCCGGCATGGCGAGAGGCGGAAGGATGGGCATTCGCCCGTCCTGCTCAAGCTGGGATTCGCGAGCCGAACGACTCAGAAATATTGCAAAGGAGAAGAACATCATGAAGACGTTCCAAAAAGAGGAATTGCAGGTCAAGATCTTTGACACCCGCGCGGAGATGGGGCGCGTTGCGGCGGCCGATTTTGCGGCGGTCGTGAAGGAGCTGCTCCAGACGAAGGACACCATTCGCATCATCTTTGCGGCCGCGCCGTCGCAGGATGATTTCCTCGCAGCGGCAGTCGCGGACAAGAGCATCGACTTCTCCCGCGTCGACGCGTTCCACATGGATGAGTACATCGGCCTCGACAAGGATGCGCCGCAGGGCTTCGGCAACTTCCTGCGCGACCGCATCTTTGCAAAGCGCGAGTTCCACTCCGTGCACTATCTGGACGGCCAGAACCCGGATTCCGAGGCGGCCTGCGAAAGCTATGCTGCGCTGCTGAACGAGAAGCCGATCGATATCGTTTGCATGGGCATCGGCGAAAACGGCCACATCGCGTTCAACGATCCGCCGGTGGCAGATTTTAACGATCCGAAGACCGTCAAGGTCGTCAAGCTCGACGAGGTGTGCCGCATGCAGCAGGTGCACGACGGCTGCTTCCAGTCCATCGACGAGGTGCCCACGCATGCGCTCTCGCTGACCGTGCCGGCGCTGATGGCGGCGAAGTACCGCTTCTGCGTGGTGCCCGCCCCGACGAAGGCGAACGCTGCAAAGGCCATGCTCAACGATGCGATCGACGAGCATTGCCCCTGCACGATCCTGCGCAGGACGCCGGGCTCCATCCTGTATCTGGATGCGGACAGCAGCGCGCTGCTGTAAGGAGAACGGCATGAAAACACTGATTCAAAACGTCCGCATTGTCGATGGCGGCAGCATTGCAGACGGCGGCATCCTGATGGAGGACGGGCGGATCGCCGCGATCCTGCCGCGCGGTGCCGAGGTCAGCGATGCGCAGATTGTCGATGGCGGCGGGATGTATGCCTCCGCCGGGTTTATTGACACGCACACGCACGGCGGCGGCGGCCACGACTTCATGGACGGCACCGTGGAGGCGTTTGTCGGCGCGTGCCGCATGCACCTCTCCCACGGAACGACCACGATCGTCCCCACGACGCTCTCCGCCTCGACGGACGAGCTGGTGCGCAGCGTCGCAGCCTTCAAGGAGGCGCGCGAGCAGATGCGCGAAGAGCAGTACCAGCCGGGCCTGCACATGGAGGGGCCGTACTTCGCCATGAACCAGAAGGGCGGTCAGGACCCGCGCTATATCAAGGATCCCGATCCGGCCGAATACGAGAAGATCGTGGAGCTGGCGGACGGCGCAATCGTGCGCTGGTCCGTTGCGCCGGAGCGCAAAGGCGCCATGGAGATGGGCGACTATCTGACCGCGCACGGCATTCTGCCGACGATTGCGCACACGGATGCGACCTATGACGACTGCGTGGAGGCGCTCAAGCACGGCTACACGCACGTGACGCACCTGTATTCCTGCACCTCGACGATCACGCGCCGGAGCGGATTCCGCATCCTCGGCGTGACCGAGAGCGCTTATTGCCTCGACGGGCTGACCGTAGAGGTGATCGCGGATGGCTGCCACTTGCCGCCGGCGCTGCTGAACATGATCGTCAAGTGCAAGGGCGTTGAGCGCGTGAGCATGGTGACCGACTCGCTGCGCCCGGCCGGATTGGACGTCAAAACCTCCATCAGCGGCAGCAAGGAGGACGGCCAGCCCTGCATCATCGAGGACGGCGTGGCCAAGCTCCCGGACCGCAGCGCGTTTGCGGGCAGCATCGCGACCACCGACCGCCTCGTGCGCACGATGTGGAAGCTCGCGGGCGTACCGCTGACGGACACGATCCGCATGATGACGGAGAACCCGGCAAAGCTGCTGCGCATCGACGGCCGCAAGGGCCGCCTGCTGCCCGGCAAGGACGCGGATGTGGTGCTGTTCGACGAGAACGTCAACATCCAGAGCGTCTATTATATGGGAAAGCGGGTCCGGTAACCGGGAAGCCGCAGAGAAACGGAACCCGGATACGCCGCGCCGCCGCAAACGGGGGCGCGGCGATACGGCTGTGAAATGGCGCCGGTACGGCAGCGGCGGATGCGCCGCGGCCTTGTACCGGCGAAAGTGTGAAGGGTAAGCGTATATATTTTGAAAGGAAGATAAACCAATGAAGCAGGACATCATGCAGGAGTACTATGACCAGACAATCGGGTACATCACGCGAATCCGGGATGAGGAGCGGGAGCGGATCGCGACGGTGGCGAAGGTGATCGCGGACCAGATCGAGAAGGACAAGCTGATC
>JAQXRK010000085.1 GCA_029218485.1 bacterium
TATGCCTACCTGAAGCGCATCGATACCGCGTCCGAGCCGGATGACGAGCTGTTCATCGCTCGCGCGCTGCTGCCGGAGGGCGCGGATGAGGGCAGCCGCCTCCGCTATGAGATGCTCGAGTACACGCTGCTGTAAGCGGCGACCTTTTGCACCGCGGCCGCAATGCAAGACGTTCATACGACCAAGAACAGCCACAGGCGTTTGCTCTGCTGTGGCTGTTCTTGTTTTTGATCTGTTATGTGATAGCATGCAGCGAAACAGACCTGCAAATCGGAATTTATCGGGATTTTTATCTTAGCATAGAAACTAATAGGCTGCTGCCCTGCGAACAGCGCCGTAAGGATCGCGGCACGATACCTTTGTTTTGCCCGTTCAGGGCGGTACGGTGTGCGCCTACAGCCCCCTGACCTCGCACACGCCGATCGCCTCGCGCACGCGTTCGGCCGTCTCCCGCACATAGGACGGCGGATGCGCCGGCAGGTCCGCGTCGCAGCGGGGCCGGTACTGCTGGAGATAGAACCGCTCCGCGCCGCGAACCAGCTCCGCCGCGCCGAGGATATCCTCCGTTGTCAACTCCGGCGCAAACGTTGTGCGAAACTCGTGCGGCAGGCCGCTGTTCTGCAGCAGGCAAATGCTGCGGCGAATGGCCGCCAGATCGCAGGAAACGCGCGCCACGGCATCATACTTTTCCGGTGAAGCCTTGATATCCATCGCCACATAATCGACCAGACCGCGCAGCAGGACCTGCTGCAGCACGGCGGGCTTGAGGCCGTTCGTATCCAGCTTGATCCGGTACCCGTGCTCCCTGAGCCACTGCAGGAACGGAACGAGGTCCTGCTGCAGCGTCGGCTCTCCGCCGGACACGGTGACCGCCGGCAGCGTGCCCATGCGCTTTTCGAGGAACGCGAACACCTCCGCCTCCGGCACCAGCGGCACGCCGCCGCGCAGGATATCCGCGTTGTGGCAGTAGGTACAGTTCATGTTGCAATACGGCGTGAACACCACCGCGCACGGCTGGCCCGGATAATCCAGAAACGATGTTTTGCGAAATCCCGCGATCAGCATGGTCCCCTTCGCCTCTCCTTCGCCCGTTTGGCTTGCTGCAAAAGGCGGCTCCTCGGCACAGGCGCCGCCGAAAAAGGAGCGCACCCGCCGCCGGTTTCGGCCGTTGGCAAGCGGGTGCGCATGGTCACTCTGGTGTTCTCCCCGTCCGGCGCGATCGTCAGATCACGAACTTCTGGCGCATCATGTACTCCTCGCGCTTGCCGGGGTTGTAGTTCTGCACGGGGCGCAGGTAGCCGACCACGCGGCTCCAGACCTCCGCCTCTCTGCCGCACTCGGGGCAGGTGAAGTGCTCGCCCGCAATGTAGCCGTGCTCGTGGCAGACGGAGAACGTCGGCGTAATGGAGATATACGGCATTCTGTATTTCTCAAACACCGAGCGAATGAGCGCCTTGCACGTTTCGATATCCTCGATCCGCTCCCCGATATACAGGTGCTGCACCGTGCCGCCGGTATACAGCGACTGGAGCTCATCCTGCAGGTCGCAGCACTCGAAGATGTCGTCCGTATAGGTGACCGGCAGCTGCGTGGAGTTGGTGTACATCGGCTCCTCGACGCCGGCCTGAATGATATCGGGATAGCGTGCCTTGTCGAGCTTGGCGAGCCGGTAGCTCGTGCCCTCGGCCGGCGTGGCCTCGAGGTTGTAGCTGTGGCCCGTCTCCTCCTGGAACTTGATCATCAGCTCGCGGAGGAAGTGCATGACCTCGAGCGAGAACGCCAGCCCCTCCGGGCTGCCGATATCCTTGCCGAGGAAGTTCAGGCACGCCTCGTTCATGCCGACCAGACCGATGGTGTTGAAATGGTTCGTCCAGTATTCGCCGGTGCGCGCCTTCACGTTGCGCAGATAGAACGCCGAATACGGGTAGAGGCCGCGCTCGGTCTGCTGCTCGATGATCTTGCGCTTGATCTCGAGGCTCGTCTTGCCGAGCGTTGCGATGTGCTCCAGCCGCTCGAAGAACTCCTCCTTCGTCTTGGCGAGATACCCGATGCGCGGCAGGTTGATCGAATACACGCCGATGGAGCCGGTCATGGGGTTGGAGCCGAACAGGCCGCCGCCGCGCTTTCTCAGCTCGCGCTTGTCGAGCCGCAGGCGGCAGCACATGGACACCGCGTCCTCCGGCGACAGGTCGGAATTGACATAGTTTGCAAAGTACGGAATGCCGTATTTGCAGGTGATGCGCATAAACTCATCGACCACCGGGCTGTTCCAGTCGAAATCCTTCGTGATGTTGATCGTGGGGATCGGGAAGGTGAACACGCGGCCCTTGGCGTCGCCCTCGAGCATGACGGCGCAGAACGCGCGGTTGAACAGGTCCATCTCCTCCTGGAAGTCGCCGTAGGTCGCGTCCTTATACTCGCCGCCGATGATAACCGGCTCATCGCGCAGCGTTCTGGGCACCTTGATGTCGAACGTCAGGTTGGAGAACGGGCACTGGAAGCCGACGCGCGTGGGCACGTTGATGTTGAACACAAACTCCTGCAGGCACTGCCGCACCTGATCGAAGTCCATGTTGTCATAGCGGATGAACGGCGCGCAATAGGTGTCGAACGAGCTCCAGGCCTGTGCGCCCGCGGTTTCGCCCTGCGTGGTGAACGTGGAGTTCACGATCTGGCCGAGGAAGGAGCGCAGGTGCCTGGCCGGGCGGGACTCGACCTTGCCCTCAACGCCGCCAAAGCCCTCCGCGAGCAGCTGGCGCAGGTCCCAGCCCGCGCAGTAGGGGCCGAAGAACCCGAGGTCGTGGATGTGCGCGTCGCCGCTCTCATGCGCCTTGCACACATCGATCGGGTACACCTCGTACAGCCAGTATTTCTTGGTGAACGCCTCGCGAACGTAATTGTTCAGGCCGTTCACGCTCTTTTGCATGTTGGAGTTTTCCTTGATCTGCCAGTCCTTATCGTTCAGATAATCGCCGAACATATCGATCGTTGCGCCGATGAGCGCGTTGATCTCGCGCGTGCCGCGGCGCTTTTCGCGGTAGAGGATGTAGGCCTTGGCGGTCTTGGCATGGCCGGCCTCGATGAGCACCTTCTCCACGATGTCCTGAATGCCCTCGACCTCCGGCTTTTTCTCGCCGTAGCGCAGCTCCGCCTGCCGGATGACCTCATCCGTCAGCCGCTCGGACAGCGCCTCATCGGTGCCGTTGACCGCCTGCGCGGCCTTCCAGATGGCGCTCTGAATCTTCTTTCTATCGAAAGCTTCGGTTCTCCCGTCGCGCTTGATGATCTCGGTAAACATGCCCTTGCCCCTCCCATTTCTTGTCTGCCTTGATAGTGTATCTCTTACAACATCTTGTGTCAACCGCGAGAATTGCATACAACATTTTGATAATTTTGGTGGATATGCGGTGGATAACTCTGTGGAGCCGCAGCGGACCGTCAAAAAAATGGCCGAATTTGGGGGGTTGTACGGCTGCCGCGACCCCTGCAGGATTGTGGACAAGCGAGCGCCCGGCTGTATGCGGTGAATGGTTATGAATTTTGTTCAAAAATCGTTCATAAATTGTTGATGGTTTGTACAAGAATTGGTAGTCGTGTGTTCAAGAATCCGCTATATATTGTGGTTTTTCCAATATTTGGGAAATCTCTCCCAAGCAGGGGACGAAGCGCGTTCCCCGCGCCGTCGCGGCCGTTAACAGACACTCGATTGCACAAAAAGCGCGCGGCCGGCACGGTTGGATGAAAGCATGAGCTTCCAAATACGCACCGTGCCGGCGGGGCACGGTCAGCAGGGTTCATCGACCACAAAAGCGCGCCATGCCGTGGGAGCAGCCGGCGGCTGCAGACTGCGTGCAAAGAAAAAGCGCGCTGTGCCGGAGTGGCACAGCGCGCTGATGCGGTTTTGGTTGTTACAGGCTGAACTTGTCGGTAATGATATCGACGATCTCCGCACCAATGCGCTTCTGCGCTTCCACGGTCGATGCGCCGATATGCGGCGTGGAGGACACGCGCGGATGGTTGATCAGCGCGGCGTTCTTCGCCGGTTCCTCGGCAAAGACGTCCAGACCGGCGCCGTAGACCTTGCCGGATTCGAGCGCCGCGAGCAGGGCGTTCTCGTCCACGTTCGTGCCGCGCGACGTGTTGATGATGATCACGCCGTCCTTCATCTTCGCGAGCGTCTCCTCGTTCACGAGCGGCTGGCCCGGGAGCGAAGGCACGTGCAGCGAGATGATGTCCGAATTGGCCAGCAGCTCATCCATCTCGACATAGCGCATGGTCTCGCACTCGAGATCGCGGTTCTGATAGATGTCGTACGCCAGCACCTTCATGCCCAGCGCCTGGCAGCGGCGGCCCAGCGCCTGACCGATGCGGCCATAGCCGACGATGCCGACCGTGCGGCCGGTGAGCTCAATGCCCTTGTAGGCCTTCTTCTCCCACGCGCCCTCGCGCATGGTGTGGCCGGCGGCGGAGAGATAGCGCGCGACGGAGAAGATGTGGCCGAGCGCCAGCTCTGCCACGGCGTCGGAGCTGGCACGCGGCGTGTTGCGCACGGTGATGCCCTTCTCCTCGGCATACTTCACATCGATGTTGTCCACGCCGACGCCGCCGCGGATGATGAGCTTCAGGCGGCCCGTCTCGCAGGCTGCGTCGATATGCGGAGCGCGCACCTTAGTGGCGGAGCGCACGACGAGCACATCGTACTCCTTCACGGCCTCCTTGAGCGCTTCGGGATCGAAGAACTCGCAGACGACCTCACAGCCCTTTGCTTCCAGCGCCGCGATGGCGCCCTTTTCCATACCGTCGGATGCTAAAATGCGGATCATAGTGTGCCTCCTCTTATGCGTGCTTTGCTTCAAAGTCCTTCAGGAACGCGACCAGCGCCTCAACGCCTTCCTTCGGCATGGCGTTGTAGATGGAGGCGCGCAGACCGCCGACGCTCTTGTGGCCCTTCAGGTTGTCAAAGCCCGCCGCCTTCGTTGCGGCAACGACCTCGGCATCCAGCTCCTTGCTGGCGGTGACGAACGGCACGTTCATGAGCGAACGGACCTCCTTGTCGACCGTACCCTTGAACATGCTGCTGCTGTCGAGGAAGTCATACAGCACCGCAGCCTTCTCGCGGTTGCGGCGATCCATCTCCTCGAGGCCGCCGATGGACTTGAGGTACTTGAACACCTTGCCGCACACATAGATGGCCCAGCAGTTGGGCGTGTTGTACATGGAGCCGTTGTCCGCATGGGTGCTGTACTTCATGTAGATCGGGGTCTTGGGATCGCTCGGCTCGCGGATCAGGTCCTCGCGGATGATCACGATGGACAGGCCGGCCGGGCCGATGTTCTTCTGGACGCCGCCGTAGATGACGCCGTAGTCCGCCACGTTGCAGGGCTTGGACAGGAACATGCTGGACTGGTCGGAAACCAGGATCTTGCCCTTGGTGTTCGGCAGCTTCTGATAGGTGGTGCCGTGGATCGTCTCGTTCTCGCAGATGTACACATAGTCCGCATCCGCGCTGACCGGCAGATCCGAGCAATCCGGGATATAGCTGTAGTTGCGGTCCTCGCTGGAGGCCAGCAGGTTCACGCGGCCGTACTTCTTGGCCTCGCTGTACGCCTTCTTGGACCACGCGCCGCAGACGATGTAATCGGCAACGCCGTTGACCATCAGATTCATCGGAATCATGGAGAATTGCAGCGTTGCGCCGCCCTGAATGAACAGCACCTTATAATTGTCGGGAATGCCCATCAGCGAGCGCAGATCGGCCTCCGCCTCGTCGATGATCGTCTGGAAAACCTTCGAGCGGTGCGACATCTCCATCACGCTCATGCCGCTGCCGCGGTAGTTGAGCATTTCGTCACGACACTCTTCCAGCACCTGTTGCGGCAGCATCGAGGGACCCGCAGAGAAGTTGTATGTGCGACCGTAATCCATTTTGTTTTTTGACTCCTTTGTCTGATTTTGTTTGGGAAGCAGACGCTTCCAGTTTCGGATCTGCATATAAGGGGGACGAGACACCCCAGTATGGATACAACGCTATTATATCTGTTCCGCTGCAAGAATTCAACTGAAAAAGGCGCTTTGGAGCGCCTTTTTTTCGGAATTCGGTTTTCTGCCGGGTTTCTACCGTTCCTCACGGAAGTACGGCAGGCCAAGGCTTGCCGGGGGCTGGTTCTCGCGGCGGCGGCGCAGCGAAACGGCGATCAGCACGAGCACCGTGGCCACATACGGCAGCATCTTGAACAGCTCCATGGAGCCGCGCGTGAGGTTCGGGATGTAGAAATACGCCCAGGAGAGCAGGCCGAACAGGTATGCGCCCCAGATCGTGCGCAGCGGCTTCCATGAGCCAAAGATGACCAGCGCAACGGCCAGCCAGCCGAGGCCCTCGAGCGCGCCCGCGCTGTCCCACGTGCCCTTCATGTAATCCATGACATAGAACAGGCCGCCGAGGCCGGATACGCCCGCGCCGATACAGGTCGCCAGATACTTGTAGCGGGTCACGTTGATGCCCGCCGCGTCCGCCGTGGCCGGGTTCTCGCCGACCGCGCGCAGGTTCAGGCCGACGCTCGTGCGGTTCAGGAACCAGTTGATCAGCACGGCGAGCAGGATCGCCAGATACACGAGGAAGCCGTAGTCGAAGAACATGTCGTCGATCACGCCCCAGCCGTCCGTGAACTTGATGTCCCCGCGGAACGCCGCGCTGGTGATTGCGACCGAGATCTGCCCGACGCCACCGGCCAGCTTGTTGAGCGAGCCGCCGAAGAAGTTCGCAAAGCCGCCCGCAAAGATGGTCAGCGCAAGGCCGGTCACGTTCTGGTTAGCGCGCAGCGTGATCGTCAGGAACGAGAAGATCAGGCCGCCCAGCATCGCGCACGCGATGGAGCAGGCCAGCGCGATCACAACGCACAGGAACGGGCTCGGGTTCGCGGCGCCCGACTCATAGAAGAACACGCCCATCAGGCCGGCGATGCCGCCCAGGTACATGATGCCGGGAACGCCGAGGTTCAGGTTGCCCGCCTTCTCCGCCAGAATCTCGCCGATCGCGCCGAACAGAATGACCGTGCCGAAGATGATGGCCGCCTGGAAAAGCGATATCAGCTGTGTCATTTCAGGGCCTCCTTCCTGCTGCGGAACTTCACCTTGTAGTTGACAAAGAACTCGCTGCCCAGAATAAAGAACAGGATGATACCCGTGATCATGCTGGAAACATAGTCCGACAGGTCGTAGCGCGACGCGATCTCGATGGCGCCCTTCTCAAGGAATACGATGAGCGTCGAGATCAGGATCATCACGAACGTGTTGAACTTGGCGAGCCAGGCAACGATGACCGCCGTAAAGCCGCGGCCGCCCGCGGTGCTCGTGGAGATCGTATGCCCCGCGCCGGACACCGCGATAAAGCCGGCGATGCCGCAGATCGCGCCGGAGATGGCCATCGTGCGCACGATGACCTGCTTGACATTGATCGCCGCGTAGCGCGCGGTGTTCTCGCTCTCGCCGACAACGGCGATTTCATAGCCCTGCTTGCTGTACTTGAGGTAGATGAACACCAGCACGGCAAGCGCCAACACGATGATCACGTTCAGCAGATACTGCTGTCCGAGCACCGGCGGGAACCAGCCGATCTGCGAGCGCGAGTTGATCACGCCGACGACGTTGCTGCCGTACGGGTTCTCCCACTTGGATACGAAGAAGCTGGTGAGCTGGATGGCGAGGTAGTTCATCATCAGCGTGAAGAGCACCTCGTTGGTGTTCCATCTGGCCTTGAAGATGGCGGGGATCGTGCCCCAGATGCCGCCGGCCAGCGCCGAGGCCAGCGCCATGATGAGCAGCAGCAGCGCTGGAGCGACCTGCCCCTTGCCCAGATAGATCATGCACGCGGCGGTCGCGATACCGCCGACGAGGATCTGGCCCTCCGCGCCGAGGTTCCAGAACTTCATCTTGAACGCCGGCGCCAGGCCGACGCCGATACAGAGCATCATCATGATGTCGCGGATGGTCACCCATACGCGCCGGTTGCTGCCGAACGCGCCCTGCACCATCGCCTCGTAGACCTTGACCGGGTTTTCCTTGACGATGGCAAAGATGATAAACCCGCAGACGACCAGCGAGATTACGATTGCGATAATCCGTACCAATATCGACTGCCACAGCGGCATGAACTCCCGTTTGCTGATACGGACGAGGGGTTCCTTTCCTTCTTGGGTCATGCCCGTGCCTCCTCTCCCAGGTGCGTCATCATCAGGCCCACCTCTTCCTTGGTCGTTTTCCGTCCCTCCACGATGCCGCTGACCTTGCCGGCGCACAGCACGAGAATGCGGTCGCACAGCTCGAGCAGCACGTCGAGGTCCTCACCGACGTAGATGACCGCGGCGCCGCGCTGCTTCTGCTCGTTCATGAGGCGGTAGATGGTATAGGACGTGTTGATATCCAGTCCGCGCACCGCGTAGGCCGACATCAGGAGCGACGGCTCGCTCGCGATCTCGCGGCCGACGAGCACCTTCTGCACGTTGCCGCCGGAGAGACGGCGCACCGGCGTGCTGATGCTCGGCGTAACGACCTCGAGCTCCTCCACGACCTTCTGCGCCAGCTTTCTGGGCTGCTTGCGGTCCGTGAGCGGCGAATGGCCCGCCGTATAGGAGCGCAGCATCATATTGTCGGCCAGGTCCATGCTGCCGACCAGACCCATGCCGAGGCGATCCTCCGGCACGAAGGCCAGCCGCACGCCCATCCGCTTGATATCCTGCGGCGTCTTCCCGACGAGCTCCGACTGCTCCGCGTCCACCTTGGGCGTGAACAGGATGCTGCTGCCCGGCTCGATGGGCTGCAGGCCGGCAATGGCCTCGAGCAGCTCCTTCTGACCGCTGCCGGAAATGCCCGCAATGCCGAGCAGCTCTCCGCCATAGGCGGTGAAGGAGACGTTGTCGAGCTTTTTGATGCCCTCGTTGTCAAGCACGGTCAGGTTTTTGACCACGAGGCGCTCCGTCACGTCCTTCGGTTCCGGGCGGTCGATATTGAGCGTGACCGCGCGGCCGACCATCATGTCGGTCAGCTGCTGCGGGTTGGTCTCACTCGTCGCGATGTCGCCGATAAACTTTCCCTTGCGAAGCACCGCCACGCGGTCGGAAATCTCCATGACCTCGTGGAGCTTGTGCGTAATGATGACGATGGACTTTCCGTCCGCGCGCATGTTGCGCATGACCGCGAACAGCTTCCGCGTTTCCTGCGGCGTGAGCACAGCGGTGGGCTCGTCCAGTATCAGAATGTCCGCGCCGCGGTAGAGCACCTTGACGATCTCCAGCGTCTGCTTCTCCGACACGGACATATCGTAAACCTTCTTGTCCGGCTCCACAACGAAGCCGTACCGGTCGCAGATCTCCTTGACGGCCGCACGCACGCCCTTGAGATCCACAAGCCGCTTCTCGTTCAGGCCGAGGATGATATTCTCTGCAGCAGTCAGCACGTCTACCAGTTTGAAGTGCTGGTGGATCATGCCGATGTGCAGATCGAACGCATCCTTTGGCGAACGGATCGTCACGGGTTTTCCGTTGACGAAAATTTCGCCGCTGTCGGGGAAATAGATGCCCGCCAGCATGTTCATCAGCGTGGTCTTGCCGCTGCCGTTTTCCCCAAGCAGCGACAGGATCTCGCCCTGCATAATGTCCAATGATACCCTGTCATTGGCCACAACCGATCCAAAGGTCTTGGTAATATCGACCATTTGGATTGTCTTGTTTGCTTCCATGCGATTGACCCTCTCTTTTTCAGGTGGAATGAAATACAGCAAAATCGTGTGCCGCGAATCGCATAAGTCGGCCCCATGCACCGTTTATTGTGAGTTTGAGCAGTGTTGGAAATCAGTTTGGAAAAGTGGGGAACGGCCATGAGCCGTTCCCCATAATCAGACAGGAATCAACCGTTCGCATTGAGCTCCGTGATGCCATCGATACGCATCGCAAAGTAGGGCGCGCTGCGCAGGG
Source organism: bacterium (assembly GCA_029218485.1). Lineage (GTDB taxonomy): Bacteria > Bacillota > Clostridia > Christensenellales > CAG-138 > Aphodomorpha. The sequence goes on from JAQXRK010000085.1 coordinate 9,969, forward strand.
TGGACTCATGGAAGATGCCGTCCGTGATGGCTTCGCCGGTATCCGGTTCGAAGTCGCCATCGGTATCCAGAGCGGTGAAGGTGGTCGGGTGCTCGCCGTTCACGGTGAACGTGGAGCAATCGAACACTTCGAGGCTGCCATCCTTCAGCGCGGCGATGACGGCGTCGATCGCTTCCTGCGTACCGGCTGCGCAGCTCTCACCGAGCTTGGAGATCATGACCGCGTCATCGGCATAGCCGAGCGCCAGGTCGACGGGGATCGCTTCGCCCTTCATGGCCTTCTCGATGACCGGCGTGTACAGCGCACCCCAGTTGTTCTGGGAGCTGGTCAGCGCGGCGGTCGGCGCGACGGAGATCATATCAATGTTGTAGCCAACGCTGTAGACGACCTTGCCGGCATCCTGCGCAGCCTGGACTGCGGACGGTGCGCCGGTGGAGTCGGCATGCTGGCCGATGATGACGCAGCCCTTGGACATCAGCGCGTTCGCGGCCTCAGCCTCGGCGGTCGGGTCATACCAGGAGTTGGTGTACTGCACGTCCATGTGCGCATCGGGGACGATCGAGCGGATGCCGAGGAAGAACGCGGTGTAACCGGAAACCACCTCTGCATACGGATAGGCGCCGACATAGCCCACATACGGATCGGTGACGGTGCCGGCATCCATGAGCTCCTTGAGCTTCATGCCCGCAACCACGCCGGAGACGTAACGGCTCTGGAACGTGTAGGGGAACATGTTGGCCACGTTGTCAAGGCCCTGCAGCGCAGCGGTGTCACCGGTGCAGGCCACGAAGAAGACCTCCGGCACCTCTCTGGCCGCCTGCATCATGTAGGACGCATGGCCGAAGCTGTCGGAGAAGATGATCGAGCAGCCCTGCTCAACGAGATCGATCGCGGTGTCGTAGCACTTCTCATCCTCGGGGATGTTGTACTTATAGACGATCTGATCATCGGAGAGACCGAGGGCAGCCTGCGCGGCCTTCACGCCTTCGATGTGCGCCATGTCGTAGCCGGAGTTCTGGTCATGGACGAGGATGACGCCAACCTTGAAGGCCTTGGCATCGGCCGGCTCCGTGGTCTGCGTATCCGCCGGCTCCTTCTGGGTGTCGGCCGGCTCCGTGGTCTGCGTGTCAGACGGCTCGTTCGCAGGCGTCTGCGTCGTGCATGCAACGAGACCAAACACGAGGGTCAGGCAAAGCAACAGAGCAATCAGTTTCTTCATTTTGAACCTCCTTATTTTTTGTTGCCTATTTTTCATCCCTTCGGATGCTGCAACCGGAAAAAACGGTGGTCCGCAAAAGCAAAAGGGGGGAAAGATCTTTTGCGGGTCGTTTACGCGGCATATCCAACCGCATAGCGCGTCTGTATGCTCCGCCCAGGAGCACCGCCCGATTTGCCCATCGGGCGCGGCGCACTTCTCTCCAATCTATCTGCGAAAACGCTCAGCCGAGGATGCCGCTCGCTTCCAGTGCATCGAGGCTCGGCTCGCACAGCTGCGGCTTGCCCGCCGCGCGCAGCGCGTTTCTCACGTCCTTCAGGCCGCTGCCGGTGCTGATGACGGTCACGGTTTCGTCGGGCTTGATCACGCCGTCGGCAACCGCCTGCCGGACGCCCGCGGTCGCGGTCACGCCCGCCGGTTCGCCGAACACGCCCTCGGTGCGGCCGAGCACGCGCATGGTATCGAGAATCTGCTCGTCGCTCACCGCAATCCACGCGCCCTTGCTGTCCCGCACGGCGCGTAGCGCCTTGACGGGGTTGCGCGGCACGCCGACGGCGATGGAATCCGCCAGCGTGTTCTCCGGCGTGGGCTGCAGCGGCCGGTTCTCGCGCGCCGCATCGACGAACGGGCAGCAGCCGGTGGACTGCACGCCCAGAATCTTCGGAATCCGCTCGATCAGGCCGAGGCGGAACAGATCGTAAAACCCGTTGTATACGCCGCCGATGGTGCAGCCGTCGCCCACGGAGCAGGCCACCCAGTCGGTCACGTTCCAGTTCAGCTGCTCCGCAATCTCCAGCGCTACGGTCTTCTTGCCCTCGGTCATGACCGGGTTGATGCCGGCGTTGCGGTTATACCAGCCGTACTTGGCAATGGCGGCCTTGGAGAGGTCGAACGTCGCCTTGTAATCGCCGTGCACGGAAACGACCTTCGCGCCGAAGATCATCAGCTGCGCGACCTTGCCCTCCGGCGCGCGCTCCGGAACGAAGATAACGGCCTTCAGGCCCATGCGCGCGGCGCTGCCGGCGCAGGAGGACGCGGCGTTGCCCGTCGAAGAACAGGCGATGGTATCGTACCCGAGCTCAATGGCCTTCGCCACGGCCACGCCGGACGCGCGGTCCTTGAGCGAGGCGGTCGGGTTGATGCCGTCGTCCTTGATATAGAGCGCCTTGATGCCCAGCTCGCTGCCGAGCGAGAGCGACGCATACAGCGGCGTCCAGCCGATGCGGAGAAACTTGGAAACATCCACGGTATCGGCGACCGGCATGAGCGCGCGGTAGCGCCACATGCTGTTGTCGCGGCAGGCGGAGAGGCTCTCCCGCGTGAGCTCGCGGCCGACCTCGTCATAATCGTAGAGGATATCCAGAATGCCCTTTTCCCCGCAGTCGGGGCAGGTCATCAGTTCGGGGCCAAACGGGAACTCCTTGCCGCAGATGGTGCAGCGATAGCCAGCAATTCGACGCATGATAAACTCCTTATTGAAAATACGCATTTGTATCATAGCAGTTTTTTTGTGAATTGTACAGCATGATTTTCACATCACGCAAAAGATTTTTTGTCCGGTTGATTATTTTTTAGCAGAATGATCCTTGTCTATTGCGCATTTTGCCCGCGGCATTGTATAATGGTTTACAGGTATCCGAATTGGGTACAGGTACCCTATCACGCATCCAGCGACAGTCCAAAACACGATACTTCGTACACCGGCAACAATTGAAAGGGGAAATGGTTCTATGCTTTGGATCGGAAACGGCAGACTGATTACCCGTGACAACGGCGTGTTTTACGAGAACGGCGCGGTCGTCATCGACGGTGAACAAATTGTGGAGGTCGGCGACAGCGCTGCACTCCGGCAGAAATATCCGGATGCGGACGTGATCGACGCGCAGGGCGGCGTCATCATGCCGGGCCTCATCAACATGCACAACCACATCTACAGCGCCTTCGCGCGCGGCCTGTCCATCAAAGGGTACAGTCCGAAGGATTTCAATGACATTCTGGAGGGCCAGTGGTGGAAGATCGACCGGCATCTGACGCATGAAAACAACCGCCTCTCCGCCTACGCCGTCTATGCCGACTGCATCAAAAACGGCGTGACGACGGTGTTTGACCACCATGCGAGCTTCTTTGACATCCCCGGCAGCCTCGACGACATCGCGGAGGCAGCCGTCCGGCTCGGCGTGCGCGCAAGCCTCTGCTATGAGGTGTCCGACCGCGACGGCGAGCGGAAGGCGAAGGAATCCGTGCTCGAAAACGAGCGTTTCATCCTCCGCACGCAGGCGGAGGGCTCCGACATGCTGCAGGGCATGATGGGTCTGCACGCCTCGTTCACCGTGTCCGACGCGACGCTCGCGCTCTGCAACGACCGCCGCCACGGCGCGGGCTTCCACGTCCATTGCTCCGAGGGTCCGGCGGATCTTGCCCACAGCCTGCAATCGTACGGCAAGCGCATCATCAACCGCTTCTACGACGCCGGCGTGCTCGGCGAAAGGACGCTGGCCGTGCACTGCGTGCATACCAACCGCGCCGAATGGGAGCTGCTGCGCGATACCGGCTCCATGGTCGTCCACAATCCGGAATCCAACATGGGCAACGCCGTCGGCTGCGGCCCGGTGCTCCATATGATGCGGGAGGGCGTCACCGTCGGCCTCGGCACCGACGGGTACACCAACGATATGATCGAGAGCTACAAGGTCGGCAACATCATCCACAAGCACCACCTGTGCGACCCGACCGTCGCGTGGGGCGAGATTCCCACGATGCTGTTTGAAAACAACGCGAAGATGGCGAGCCGTTTCCTCCGCCATCCGGTCGGCGTGCTCAAGGCGGGCGCCTACGCCGACGTCATCGTCACCGATTACGATCCGCTCACACCGATGGACGGCTCGAACGTCAACGGCCACATCCTCTTCGGCATGCAGGGGCGCTCCGTCACGCATACGGTCTGCAACGGCCGCGTGCTCATGAAGGACCGCGTGCTCACCGGCATCGACGAGAAGGCGCTCATGGCCTCGTGCCGCGAGAGCGCGCAGCGGCTCTGGACGTCCATCAACGGCTGAACTCAGGAAGGAGGACCCGATTCTATGACCGATCAGATGACCCCGATCCCGTTTGACCAGCTCATGCGCTGGATCCTGACCGAGCAGCAGCACGGCAGCGTGTTCGGCGTGCACCGCGCATTCCGGCCCGTTCCGGGCAAGCAGCTCGCGCTGTTCGGCGAGCGGCTCGAAACGCCGTTCGGCCCCGCCGCCGGCCCGCACACGCAGCTGGCGCAGAACCTCATCGCCGCCTATTATGCGGGCAGCCGCTTCTTTGAGCTCAAGACCGTGCAGATCATGGATGGCGAGGAGCTCTCCGCCTGCGTGCCCAAGCCCTGCATCACCGCGCCGGACGAATGCTACAACTGCGAGTGGTCGACCGAGCTGACCGTGCCGCAGGCGATGGACGAGTACATCAAGGCGTGGTACGCGCTCAAGCTCATGACCCGCGCGTTCGGCTGGGGCGACCCGGACGGCTTCATCTTCAACATGAGCGTCGGGTACGACTTTGCCGGCATCACGAGCGAGAAGATCGACCGGTTTCTCGAGGGGCTCAAGGACGCCTCCCATACCGATACATTCCGGGCCTGCCGCGCGTGGGCCGAGGCAAATCTGGACAGCCTGCCCGGCGTGGACCGGGCGTATCTGGACGCGATCAACCCGCACGTGTGCACCTCCGTCACGCTCTCGACGCTGCACGGCTGCCCGCCGCAGGAGATCGAGCGCATTGCTTCCTATTTAATTGAAACGAAAAAGCTGCACACGTTCGTCAAGTGCAACCCGACCATTCTCGGCTATGCCTTCGCGCGCAACACGCTCGACGCACTGGGCTTCGACTACACCGCGTTCGACGAGCACCACTTTGAGGAGGATCTGCAATACGGCGACGCCGTGCCGATGTTCCGCCGCCTGCTCGCGCTCGCGGGCAAGCACGGCGTGACCTTCGGGCTCAAGCTGTCCAACACGTTCCCGGTGGAGGTGCACCAGAAGGAGCTGCCGAGCGGCGAGATGTACATGAGCGGCCGCTCGCTCTACCCGCTGACCATCGAAATGGCGCACCGCTTCAGCCGCGAGTTCGACGGCCAGCTGCGCCTCTCCTTCTCCGGCGGCGCGGATGTGTTCAACATCGAGTCGCTGTTCGATGCGGGCATCTGGCCGATCACGCTGGCGACAACGCTGCTCAAGCCCGGCGGCTATCAGCGGCTCACGCAGATGGCCGAGCGGCTGCAGGCGCACGACTTTGCGCCGTTTGACGGCGTATCGGTCGGCAAGGTGGCGCATCTTGCCGAGCAGGCGCGCCGCAGCGTGCGCCATGAAAAGGCGATCAAGCCCGCGCCGAAGCGCAAGCTGAGCAAGAAGGTGCCGCTGCTCGATTGCTTCACCGCCCCCTGCGCGCACGGCTGCCCGATCCACCAGGATATTCCCGAATATGTGGAGCTGGTCGGCAAGGGCGACTATGCCGCCGCGCTCCGGCTCATACTGGAAAAGAACCCGCTGCCGTTCATCACCGGCACGATCTGCAGCCACCGCTGCATGGACAAATGCACGCGCAACTTCTATGAGGAGAGCGTCCACATCCGCGATGCCAAGCTCGCGGCGGCGCGCGGCGGCCTCGACCAGGTCATCGGCACGCTCAAGCCCGAAGCACGGCTGGAGGATGTGCGCGTGGCCGTCGTCGGCGGCGGGCCGGCGGGCATGGCCGCGTCCTATTTCCTCGGCCGCGCGGGCGCTGCCGTCACGCTGTTTGAGCAGCGCGAGGCGCTCGGCGGTATCGTGCGCTATGTGATCCCGTCCTTCCGCATTGAGGACGAGCGCATCGACCGCGATGCGGACATCCTCCGCACCATGGGCGTGGACATCCGGACCGGCGTCAAAGCGCCGGATGCGGCTACGCTCAAGGCGCAGGGCTATACGCACATCGTGTACGCCGTCGGCGCGTGGAAGCCGGGCGCCATCCGTCTCGAGCGCGGCACGGCCATGAACGTGCTCTCGTTCCTCGAGGCCTATAAGGCGGGCACGCTCAAGCCGCTCGGCGAGGACGTCGTCGTCATCGGCGGCGGCAACACCGCCATGGACGCCGCGCGCGCGGCCAAGCGCGTCAAGGGCGTCAAGCATGTGCATCTGGTCTATCGCCGCACGCGCCGCTACATGCCCGCGGACGAGGAGGAGCTGCGGCTCGCCCTTGACGACGGCGTGGAGTTCTCCGAACTGCTCGCGCCCGAAGCGCTGGAAAACGGCCAGCTGCGCTGCGCGGTTATGAAGCTCGGCGCTGCCGACGCCTCCGGCCGCCGCTCGCCCATTGCAACGGGCGAAACCTGCACCCTGCCCTGCTCGACGCTGATCGCTGCCGTGGGCGAGCAGGTGGACGACGCGCTGTTCCGCGAAAACGGTATCCAGCTCACCGAGCGCGGCCGCGTGGCCGTCGACGGTCTGCTGCAGACCAG
>JAQXRK010000086.1 GCA_029218485.1 bacterium
CCGCTCTTTTCGAGCGGTTCCTTCGAGATGTTGCGCACGCTGAGCGTCACGCCGGTGCTGTCCGCCGCCGCATCGAGGTAGACGCGCGTGCCCGGCATGGCGTATTTGACAACGTTGCCGAGCAGGTTGTCGAACACGCGCCAGAGCAGGCGGCCGTCGGCGCTGGCCATGACCGGCTCTGCGGGAATGCGCAGCATGGGCGTGAGGTCCGCGGCGGCGAACCGCTCCGCGTATTCGGCCGCGCACTGCCGCAGCAGCTCCGCCGCGTCCGTGGGCGCAAGGTTGACGTTGAGCACGCCGCTCGACGCCTTGGAGGCCTCCACGATATCCTCCGTCAGCTTTTTGAGCTTCTGCGCCTGCCGGTCGAGCACGGCGACATAGCCGGCGGCGGTCTCGTTGTGCAGCTCCTCCTTCTTCAGCAGATCGACATAGTTGACGATCGAGGTGAGCGGCGTTTTGAGGTCGTGCGAAACGTTCGTGATCAGGTCGGTCTTCATGCGCTCGCTCTTCATGCGCTCCTCGACCGCCCGGCCGATGCCCGCGCTGATGTTGGACAGGTCGGCTGCCATCTCCCTTTCATCGTGCGGGAGATACTTCGTGTCGATCGCGTAGGAGAGGTCCCCGCCCGCGATGGCCTTCGTTCCCCGCCGGAGCCGGTCCAGCCCGACGGCGCTGCGGCAGAGCAGCAGGATGGCGGCGATGCTCGCGACGAGCCAGAGGAACACGAAGAAGCCATCCCGCGAGGCGGTCATGAGCACCGTCAGCAGGCCGTGGCCGGCCGCGCCGAGCAGCAGCTTCCAGAGCACGGGCAGGTTTCTGAGCAGCGCGGCCATCATGCCGAACAAGGCGCGGATGCTGCGGAAGATCCAGCGGATCAAGCGCACCGTGAGCGCGCTGCTGAGGAACGTGTGCGTCTTGACGCGCACCGCCGTGCTCATCGACAGCAGGATGAACAGCAGCAGCAGCACGACCGACGCGACGATGCCGAACATGAACGCCAGCACGAGCATGCTCATGAATTGGCCGTTCAACACGCTGGTCAGCTCAAAGCCGGCGGCAAACAGCAGCCCCGCGCACACGCCCAGCGCCAGGATCAGCGCATAGAACACATCGGTCGGGATGCGGTCGAAGACGCCGGGGCGCACCGCTTCCTCGCCCGGGTGCCGGCCGGCTGCGCGCAGCAGGTAGGCATAGACCAGCGCGGAGAGCAGCAGCGAGACGAGGCAGATCACCGGCAGGGCATACCGCCACGCGTGCATGCGCTCGTAGACCGGGCGGAAGAAGGCGAACGAATCGCTCGCGCTGAGCGACGGGTCGAGGTAATCGGCCACGCGAATCCCGCCGAGGTAGCGGCCGGTCGCATCGTCATACTGCGCCAGCCCGGCGCCGTTCTGCAGCGGCGTCAGCCCCTCGGTGCGATCCGGACCGTAGAGCTGCTCGCCCGTGCGCACATCGAAGAGACAGAGCCGGTAGTTGGTGCGGGCCGGATCGAACAGCGCGTCCAGCGACGCGCGCTGTGCATCGGTGATCACGAAGGAGACGATGGCGTCCGACGGCAGCTCGCCCTCCGGCCAGATCGAAAAATGGACATATGTGCCGCCGGCATGCGGGGCCTGCTCGAGGATGAGCCCGGCCTGCTCCAGGGTGGGCGCGGTCGGTTGCGGATCGGGCGCGGGGGTGACGGCCGGCTGTGATGCGGGCGTGGTCGGCTGCGGATCGGGCGCAGCGGAATCGGTCTGCTCGGGCACGGGGGTCACCGCGGGCGTCATCGTGGGGGTGACGGTGCTCCAGTCGCAGAGGTACAGCGCCTGCCGGCGAAGCTGGGAGGCCAGCGTATCGCAGAGCACGCTGTCCTCAAAGGCCGTGCCGAGCCCGTCATAGGCGCCCTCGGCGGCCAGATAGGCCGTGCCGAGCCCGGAGAGCACGGCGGTAAACAGCAGCAGCGTCAAGAGCACGATCGCGCCCGCCTTCATCGGCGTGGAAACGGAAACGGATTTCATCGGGATCTTCCTTTCATGAATCAAAAGAGCGGATGCTTACGGACGCTCCATCTTGTAACCCTGCCCCCAGACCACCTTCAGATAGCGCGGATCGGCCGGATTGATCTCGATCTTCTCGCGAAGATGGCGGATGTGCACCGGCACGGTGTTCTCCGCGCCGTATGCGGGATCGCTCCACGCGGCC
>JAQXRK010000087.1 GCA_029218485.1 bacterium
CATTTATACCGATGTAACGAAGGAGTTAAGGAGGTCTGAATTTGAAGGTCTTGACTCGTACTTCAAAAATGAGTATAATAAAGCGGCAAGTATTTGACGCAGTTTTATTGTTGGCGACGAAAAGTGATTTACACCATTTACACCAAATACAACATCAAATAGCACGTATGGGGTAGTAAAGAAAGGTTGTAACAAACACAATAGGGCGGCAAATCATTTGGGGTAGTACAGTGAATACCACTTTAGTAACCCAATAACCGAGATGTCTTTTCCGTTCCCACGATGAAGCCGCTCGTGTCGGATAAAAAAGCGCCGTTGGCGGAGGATGCCGCAAACAAGGGCACGAACGATGGCGCCGTGGCGCAGACCGAAACCGTACTGCCTGTGGAAAAAATTGATTTTTCCAATGTGAAGATCGAGCCGCTGTTTGAGGAATCGGTCGATTTTGAGACCTTCAGCAGGTCCGATTTCCGTGCCGTAAAGATCGAAGCATGCGAAGCGGTGCCGAAGTCCAAGAAGCTCCTGAAGTTCACTTTGAACGACGGAACAGACCGCAGACGCACGATTTTGAGCGGCATTCACGAGTACTATGAGCCGGAAGAGCTCGTTGGCAAGACCGCGATTGCGATCGTCAATCTGCCGCCGAGACAGATGATGGGCATCGATTCGGAGGGCATGCTGATTTCGGCAGTACACAAAGTGGACGATCACGACGCCTTAAACCTGCTGATGGTCGACGACAGAATCCCGGCAGGTGCAAAGCTGTACTGAGCAGCATCGCTTTGCCTCCTGACGGAAGGTGCTTTCCCCTTCCCGTGATCCGGGGGTGAAAGCGGCGCCGGGGCGGAAAACCGATTTACAAACAGATGGGCAGTCCCATACGGGATTGCCCATTCTTGAACAGTCCGCAGCAACCGGAGAGGTTGTCTGAACACAACACAGGAGGCGGTTCGTGTTGTTCCGCGCAGCTGTTTTGGCCGGTATACTGAACACATCAAGTTTAGGAGGCAAACAGCTATGAACACGGACAAAATCTACGCAGAGCACCTTGTCAACGAATATGCGCCGAAGGACACATCGAAGGTGGTTGCGCTTCGCAAACTGGATGCGAAAGCAAAAATGCCGGCCACCGTTTTCACCTACACCTTTGGCATCGTGAGCGCGCTGGTTACCGGCGTGGGGATGTGCCTTTCCATGAAGGTGATCGGCAGCGGAACGGCCGCCATGTTTGTGCTCGGGGTGATCATCGGCATCATCGGTTTTTTGGGAATGGCAGTGAACTACCCGATCTACTCGAAGCTGCTGAAAAAGGGCAAGCAGAAGTATGCCTTTGAGATCATGGAGCTTGCAAAGGAGATCAGCGAGAACTAAACGATGGAAACGGCAAGGCTGATTCTGAGAAAGCTCCTGCACCCTCCGAAAGCAATTCTCTATCTGCTTCCGCCGCCCGTGTTTGCCGCACTCATTTTCATCTTTGCAACGGATCAAAACAGGAGTGGGCTGGCATATCCGATCTACAGTATGTCGGCTTACTCCCTTGTGATTTTGCTGGCGGCGGTTCCGGGAGCCATCAAAAAGCTGCGGGCGCGGCTCTGGAGCAGCGAGCGGCTGCAGAGGGTCGCGTCGACCGGCATCGTAGGCCGCTATCTGTCCGACCTGCGCTTTCGCGGCAGGCTCAGCATCTGGCAGGGACTGGCGGTCAACGTTCTTTACGCGGTGTTCCGCACGATCACCGGAATATGCTATCGGTCCGTCTGGTTCCTCTCCATGGCAGTCTACTATTTTGTGCTTGCGGGCATGCGGGGGTACCTCATCTGGTGCAACCGCCGCAGGGAGAGCCTCGGACAATCCTATGAGTACCGCTGCTATCGGAAGATCGCCCTGCTGCTGTTTCTGCTCAACATCCCGATGGGTGGAATGATCGTGTTGATGGTGCGGACGGATTCCGGGTTCTTTTATCCGGGGCATGTGATCTATCTGTCCGCGCTGTACACGTTTTATACGATGATCCTCTCCGTCGTCAACATCCGGAAATACCGGAAGATCGGCAGCCCCATTTTGTCCGCCGCCAGGGTTTTGAACGTTGTGTGTGCCATGATGTCCGTCCTCGGCCTGCAGACGGCAATGATCTCCCGGTTTTCGACCAGCGGCGATGGCTACGGAATGCTGATGAATGCGATCACGGGCGGGGCGGTATATGGCGTTGTCGTTGTGATTGCAATCTGCATGGTGGTGCGCACAGCGCTCAGCAAAAAGGAGGCGACCCCCCGTGAACAAATCTGAAAGCAAATACTTTCATACCGCCGCACGGATGGACAGGGCATTCCTCGAATTGCTCGAAAAGAAGGATTTTGTCTATATCACCGTCAAGGAGATCTGCCAGAACGCAGGCGTGAACCGCTCTACGTTCTATTTGCACTATGAAACCATTGCCGATCTGCTCTCGGAGAGCGTGGATTATCTGAACGCGCAATTTCAGAACTATATGAAGACGGATTCTCGGGCGGTCGTTGCGAGGCTGCACGATTGCCCCCTTGACGAGCTGAATTTTATAACACCGGAATATCTGGTTCCCTATCTGAATTTTGCAAAGGATCACAGACGGCTTTTCCGAACCGCCATCGAGAATGCCGGAACGCTGCGCCTGGACGAGACCTATGACCGGCTGTTCCGGCATGTGTTCACGCCGATTCTGGAGCGGCTCGGGGTCGCGGATCGGGACAGGAAATATATCATGACATTCTATATCCGCGGATTGGTGGCCATCATTACGGAATGGCTGATGCAGGACTGCCCCGAATCCGTTGACCATATCATATCGGTGATGCAGCAATGCGTCCTGTGGCGTCAGCAAGCCGGGGAGGGGACCGGAAAGCCGGAGACGGTGTAGACCGCAGCGCGGCGATCAAGCAGGAGATAAATTCACTTTAGACCCCGCTCCCGGAGGGTTTGCCGCGTTTGGCAGCAGACCACAGCGCCGCTTTCTTCCTGCAGACGGGCGATGTGCGGCGCGGGCCTGTGGGCGCTTCCCGGTGAGAAAAGCGGGAGAACACACCCCTCTGGCGCTCCGCACCCCGCTCGGCCGTGTGGATGGCGGGGAACTGGGCGGCGGAGAACGGGCGCTTCTCCGGAATGCAAAAAAATTCCAAATACCATATTGACAAACTTTATTTATTAGTATAATATATCAGTAAGAACAGAAAACGGGCAGGGGGATGCAATCCGATGAAACGCAATACGATCCAGCGAGCCCTGGTATTGGAAGCGGTGCAGCGCCTGCACTGCCACCCGACGGCCGACGAAGTATATGCGGTCGTGGCGGCCGAGCATCCGAACATCAGCCGCGCAACGGTCTATC
>JAQXRK010000088.1 GCA_029218485.1 bacterium
TTCTCCGATCCGTCGGCGGCGGAAACGATGCTCAGAGTTTCTTCAGCCCCTCGTTCAGGCGCCGGAGCGATTCCTCCCGGCCGAGCAGCGCGGCGATCTCGATGGCGCCGCCGGGCGTCACCTGCCGGCCCGCCAGCGCGATGCGCACCGGCCAGAGCAGCGTGCCGTTCTTCATGCCCTGCGCGGCGGCAAGCCCGAGCAGCGTTTCATGCAGCGCCTCCTCCGTCCAGTCCGGCAGCGCCTCGAGCTTCGGGATCACCAGCTCGAGCACGGCTTTGGCGACCTCCGGGTTCGTCTTGGACTTCTTGTTCGTGAACAGGTCGGCTTCGTATTCCGGGAGCGCCGCGAGGAAATCCACCATGCCGGGAATCTGCGTGAAAACCTCGGTGCGCGGCTGCAGGATGCGGCAGAGGATGCCGGTATCCATGCCGCCGATGCCCGCCTCGGCATAGTAGGGCGCCGCGTGCGCGGTGAACGCCTCGGGCGACAGGCGGCGGATGTACTCCGCGTTCATCCACGTCAGCTTGTTCACATCGAAGATCGCGGGCGACTTGCTCATGCCCTCGATCGAAAACGCCTCGATCAGCTCGTCGAGCGTGAAGAACTCGCGCTCGTCCCCCGGGTTCCAGCCGAGCAGCGCCACATAGTTCACGATCGCTTCCTTGAGGTAGCCCTTGTTCAGATAATCCTCAAAATAGGCGTCGCCGTCGCGCTTGCTGAGCTTGTGCTGCGCGTCGCGCATGATCGGCGTCATGTGGATGTAGGCGGGCTTTTCCCAGCCGAACGCATCGTAGAGCAGGTTGTACTTCGGCGTGCTGGCGAGGTACTCGTTGCCGCGCATGACGTGCGTGATGCCCATGGTGTGGTCGTCGATCACGTTGGCAAAGTTATAGGTCGGCATGCCGTCCGCCTTGATGAGGATCATATCGTCCAGCTCGGCGCAGTCCACGGCGATATGGCCATAGATCACATCGTCGAACGACGCCTCGCCGGTCTCGGGCACGTTCTGCCGGATGACGTACGGCTCGCCCGCGGCCAGCCGGCGCTCGACCTCCTCCCGGCTCATGTGCAGGCAGTGCTTGTCGTACTTGAACGTCTCGCCGCGCGCCGCAGCCGCCGCGCGCCGCTCGTCCAGCTCCTCCTTGGTGCAGAAGCAGTAGTACGCCTTGCCCTCGCGCACGAGCTGCTCGGCATAGGGCAGGTACATGGCCTTGCGCTCGCTCTGCACATACGGGCCGTAGTCCCCGCCGATGTCGGGGCCCTCATCCCACTGCATGCCGATGCTCTGCAGCGTGCGGTAGATCACGTCCGTCGCGCCCTCCACGTAGCGCTCGCGGTCGGTGTCCTCAATGCGCAGGATAAACCTGCCGCCGTTGTGCTTGGCATACAGATAGGTATACAGCGCGCTTCTGAGATTGCCCAGATGCATATAGCCCGTCGGGCTCGGTGCAAATCTTGTTCTTACCATACTTTCCTCGTTTTCCTCTTCCCCGCTTCTCTCCGTTATAAAGAGGCAGCGATTCTGTTTCCGCCGCGGAACGGACCGACGCCCGCCCGCATCCTGCCGGCGCCCTGCAGCCGCAGGGACCATCGTGACGGTGAAACGGCCGTCCCCGTCCGCGCAGGGCCCTCAGCCCTTGTAGCCGTCCTTCAGCCCGACGATGCGGTTGAACACCGGCGCGCCGGCGGCGCTGTCGGGATCGACGGAGAAATAGCCCGCCCGCAGGAACTGGAACCGCTCGCCCGCGGCCACGTCCCGGAGCGCCGGCTCGGCAAAGCCGCGCTTCACGGTCAGCGAATTCCCGTTGAGCCGTTCGATAAAGTCGCGCTCGTCGCCCGCCTCCGCGTCGAGCAGCAGCGGCTCGTACAGCCGGAACTCGGCCCCGATCGCGTGCGCGGCGCTGACCCAGTGCAGCGTGCCCTTGACCTTGCGCTCGCACAGGCCGCTCTTCGTCTCGGGGTCGTACGTCACATGGACGCAGGTCACATTGCCCTCCGCATCGGTATCATAGCCGACGCAGCGCACGATGTACGCGCCCTTGAGGCGCACCTCGCCGTCGGGCTTGAGGCGGAAGAACTTCTTCGGCGGCTCCACCGCGAAATCCTCGCGCTCGATGTACAGCTCCCGGCCGAACGGCGCGGTGTGCGCGCCGGCCTGCTCGTCGTTCGGGTTGTTCTCGAGGGTGATGTCCTCGAAGCGCCCCTCCTCCCAGTTGTCCACGACCACGCGCAGCGGGTCGATGACCGCCATGCGGCGCTGGGCATGCGCGTTCAGGTCCTCCCGCACGCAGTGCTCGAGCATGGCCGTTTCCACAACGGAGTCGGCCTTGGCCACGCCGATGCGGTCCAGAAAATCGCGGATGCTGGCGGGGGTATAGCCGCGGCGGCGCAGGCCGCACAGCGTGGGCATGCGCGGGTCGTCCCAGCCGGACACATGCCCCTCCTCGACGAGCCGCCGGAGATACCGCTTGCTCATGATCGTGTTGGTGAGGTTCAGCCGCGCAAACTCGATCTGCCGCGGCTTCTGCTCAAACCCGCACTGCTCCACGACCCAGTTGTACAGCGGCCGGTGCGCCTCAAACTCCAGGCTGCAGAGCGAGTGCGTGATGCCCTCGATCGCGTCCTCAATGGGGTGCGCAAAATCGTACATCGGATAGATGCACCACTTGTCGCCGGTCTGGTGATGGGGAATGTGCAGAATGCGGTACAGCGCCGGATCGCGCATGTTCATGTTCGGCGACGCCATGTCGATCTTGGCGCGCAGCGTGTGCGACCCGTCGGGAAATTCGCCGTTCTTCATGCGCTCGAACAGGTCGAGGTTCTCCTCGACGGAGCGGTCGCGCCACGGGCTGTTCCTGCCCGGCTCGGTGAGCGTGCCGCGGTACTCGCGCATTTGCTCCGCGGAGAGGTCGTCCACATACGCAACGCCCTTTTGGATGAGCCGGACGGCCAGCTCATAGCACCGGTCGAAATAGCTCGAGCCGAAGCGGAGCTGATCCCACCGGAAGCCCAGCCAGCGGATGTCCTCCTGAATGGCCTCGATGTATTCGACATCCTCCTTGGTCGGGTTCGTATCGTCAAAGCGGAGGTTGCACGTGCCGCCGTACTGCTCCGCCATGCCGAAATCGATGCACAGCGCCTTGGCGTGCCCGATGTGCAGGTAGCCGTTCGGTTCGGGCGGGAAGCGGGTCTTCACGCGCGGGTCGGTCTCCCCCGCGTCGCGCCGCGCCTGCAGGTCGGCCTCGATCTGCTCCTCGATAAAATTCTTGCTGCTGATGATTTCTTCCATCCCGTTCTGCCTCCAAAGTATTACATTTTATTATCTCCATATCCTGCAAAATTGTCAACGCGCCAAACGGCTTTTATTTGCGAATCCGGCCATCGTGTGGTATACTTTTTCAAATTATTGTCTGAAAATCTGTCATCGGCTCGGGAGGAACGGCATATGCACAACCTTGCATGGATCGGCACTGGCGTCATGGGCGGCCCCATGGCGGGACACCTGCTCGACGCGGGCTACGCGCTCAGCGTCTATACGCGCACGCGCGCGAAGGCGCTCCCCCTCGCCGGGCGCGGCGCGCGCCTGTGCGATTCCGTGGCCGATTGCGTGCGCGGCGCGGATGCGGTCATCACGATGGTCGGCTTCGTGCCCGATGTGGAAGCGGTCTATTTCGGCAGCGACGGCATCCTTGAGAACGCGGAGCCGGGCGCGCTGCTGATCGATATGACGACCACCGCCCCGTCGCTCTCCGTGCGCATTTACGAGGCGGCGAAGGCGCGCGGCCTCTTCGCGCTCGACGCGCCGGTCTCCGGCGGGGATGTGGGCGCAAGGAACGGCACGCTGTCCATCATGGCGGGCGGCGACCGGCAGGCCTTCGACCGGGCCATGGAGCTGTTCCGGCATCTGGGCAAAACGATCCATCACACCGGTGCGGCCGGCACGGGCCAGCACACGAAGATGGCCAACCAGATCGCCATCTGCGGCGCCATCGCTGGCGCGTGCGAGGCGCTCACCTACGCCGAAAAGGCGGGGCTGGATCCCGAGAACATGCTCTCGTGCATCAGCGGCGGTGCGGCCGGCTCCTGGCAGCTCTCCAACATGATTCCGCGCGTATTGAAAGACGATCTGAACCCGGGCTTCTTCATCAAGCACCAGGTCAAGGACCTGCGCATCGCGAGGGAGGAGGCGGCCGGCAGCGGCGCGCAGCTCCCGGTGCTCGAGCTCGTGGCGGCGATGTACGAGCAGCTCCTGTCCGAAGGCGACGGCGAGCTGGGCACACAGGCGCTCATCAAAGCGTACCGGGAGGGCTGAGCCCCCTCCGAAACTCCGGGCTGATCGGGGGATTCTCCCCCTTTGGCAATATGGTATTATGGTTCTTTTATTCCAATGCGCCGCCGGCACGATGGGATGGGTTGCGGGCGGCCAAAGACCGACAAGGAGGTAACACATGCCAACGGATTTATTCGCAAAACCAAAGAACATGTATGTGCAGCAGGCGCGCCAGCTTGGCGTCTACCCGTACTTCCATGAGCTGGAGTCGCGGCAGGACACCGAGGTCATCATGGAGGGCAAGCGCCGCATTATGCTCGGCTCGAACAACTATCTCGGCCTGACCGTGCATCCGCGCGTGATCGCCGCGGGCGTGCAGGCGCTCCAGACCTTCGGGTCCGGCTGCTCGGGCTCGCGGTTTCTCAACGGCACGCTGAGCCTGCACACGCAGCTCGAGCGCGAGCTGGCCGGCTTTCTGCACAAGGAGGCGGTCATGACGTTCTCGACCGGCTTCCAGTCCAACCTCGGCATCATCTCCGCCATCTGCGGCAAGGACGATTACATCCTCTCCGATAAGGAGAACCATGCGAGCATCTACGACGGCTGCAAGCTCTCGTACGCCAAGATGCTCCGCTACCGCCACAACGACATGGAGGAGCTGGAGCGGCGGCTGCAGCAGGTGCCGGATACGGCCGGCTGCCTGATCGTCACCGACGGCGTGTTCTCCATGGGCGGCGATATCTGCAACCTGCCGGAGATCGTGCGGCTCGCCAAGAAATACGGCGCGCGCGTCATGGTGGACGATGCGCACGGCCTCGGCGTGATCGGCGAGGGCGGCCGCGGCACCGCCTCCTACTATGGGCTCGAGGACGAGGTGGACATCATCATGGGCACGTTCTCCAAATCCCTCGCGTCCATCGGCGGCTTCATGGCCGCCAGCGAGGAGGTCGTGGACTATGTGCGCCATGCCTCCCGCCCCTACATCTTCTGCGCGTCCATACCGCCCGCGAGCTGCGCGACCGCGCTCGAGGCGCTGCACATCCTCATGGAGCAGCCGGAGCTGCCGGCACGCCTGTGCGCGCTGGCCAAGCACATGCGCGAGGGGCTGCGCGCGCGCGGCATCTCCATCCGCGAGAGCGACACGCCGATCATCCCGATCTATACGTACGATGCGCTCAACACGCTCACCGTGGCCAAGGAGCTGTACGATGAGGGCGTGTATGTCAATCCCGTGCTGCCCCCGGCGACGCACCCGTCCGAGTGCCTGCTGCGGACAAGCTACATGGCTACCCATACCGAGGCGCTGCTCGATGAGGCGCTCGACATCATCGAAAGGGTGGTGCTGCGGCATGTCGCAGAGTAAGGGCGTCGTACTCGTCACCGGCGCGTCGAACGGCATCGGCCTTGCGGCGGCGAACGCGTTTCTGGACGCGGGCTATACCGTGTACGGCCTGTCCCGCCATCCGTTCCCCGGCGCGCGCCACAGGCATCTGGTCGCGGACGTCACCGATGAGGCCGGCGTCACGGCCGCGGTGGACGCGATCCTCTCCGAGCAGGGCCGGCTCGACGTCCTCGTGAACAACGCCGGCTTCGGCATCTCCGGCGCGGTTGAGTTCACGAGCGACCGGGAGGCGCGCAGGCAGTTCGACGTCAACCTGTTCGGCACGCTCAACTGCATCCGCGCCGTGCTGCCGCACATGCGCGCGCAGCGCTCCGGCATGATCCTGAACCTCGGCTCCGTCGCGGGCGTGATCCCGATCCCGTTCCAGGCGTTCTACTCGGCCGCAAAAGCCGCCATCGGCTCGATCACGATGGCCCTGCAGAACGAGGTGCGCCCGTTCTGCGTGCGCGTCTCGGCGCTGCTGCCCGGCGATGTCAAAACCGGCTTCACCGCCGCACGCGAAAAGAACGCGGCCGGCAGCGATGTTTACGCGGCGCTCGACCGCTCGGTCGCGGGCATGGAGCGCGATGAGCAGAACGGCATGGCGCCCGCGGTGATCGGCCGGCGCATCGTCGCCATTGCCGAAAAAAAGCGCCCGAAGGCGCTGTACAGCTGCGGGCTGCAGTACCAGTTCTTCCTGCTGCTGCAGCGGGTCCTGCCCGTGCGCACGCTCAACTGGCTCGTCGGCCTCCTGTACGCAAAGGCATAGGCAGGTAAGCAAAGGGCGCATCCCCAAATAACGATCGCGGAGCGGACGGTTTCATCCCGTCCGCTCCGTTGTTTTCCCGGCCGATGTGGGCGGTTTTGCCCAGAGAGGCGCAGCGCCCGTGCCGCAGCGGCGGCCTGCGCCGTCCGCCGTCATTCCCTTTTCCAATGCCGATATCCGGCGCTTTCCGAAACGGCGCCGCGCGCCCTCAGCCCAGCGCGACGTCGAGCACCATCATGGCGGCAAAGCCCGCCATTGCGCCGAGCGTGCCCGCGTGCGAGTGCTCGCCGAGGCGCGCCTCCGGGATCAGCTCCTCCACGACCACATACAGCATGGCCCCGGCGGCAAACGCGAGCAGCCACGGCATATACGGGGAGATCAGCGGCGCAAGCAGCACCACCAGCACGCCGGCAACCGGCTCCACAATGCCGCTGGCCGCGCCGTAGAGGAACGCCCTCGCGGGCCGCAGCCCCTCCTGCCGGAGCGGCAGCGAGATCGCCGCGCCCTCGGGGAAGTTCTGGATGCCCATGCCGATCGCAAGCGCCATCGCGCCCGCGTACAGCCCCGTGCCGCCCACGGCCTCCGCGCCCGTCTGCGCGGCCGCGCGCGCGAACGACAGCCCGACCGCCATGCCCTCCGGGATATTGTGCAGCGTCACGGCCAGCACGAGCAGCGTCGTGCGCCGCCACGCCGAGGAAACGCCCTCGGCCTCCGTGGAGCCGGGATGCAGGTGCGGCAATACCGAGTCGAGCAGCATCATGAACGCCACGCCGAGCGCAAACCCGCCCAGCGCGGGCAGCCATCCGGGTCCTCCGGCCGCCTCGGCCTCCTCAATGGCGGGGATGAGCAGGCTCCAGACCGACGCGGCGATCATCACGCCCGCGGCAAAGCCCAGCGCCGCGCGCTGGATGCGCGGGTCCGTCCTCTTGCGCAGCAGAAATACCGTTGCGGCGCCGAGCGCCGTCATCAGGCAGGTAAAGCCGGTTCCGGCCGCGGCGAACAGCAAAGCTCGTTCCATCATCATTCCTCCGTTAACCGATGTCATCCTCTTCATTATACCATCGTTCGCAAAAAGAAGCACGCCCCGGACGATCGCTTTCGTTCGGTTTTCTCATTCCCGCAAAAACAGCCGGCGCATTCCGCAGCGCCCCCGCGCTTTGGTTTCGACTCTCCACAAAAGCGCCCGCGCCAAAAAACGGCTGGTATCCGGCCCGCATTGGGTTTATACTGATGAAAATGAGCGGTTGTCCGGCCAAAGCCGGGCGGCCCGGAGTGGGGAGGAAATGCGGTTTGACCGAGGTTGTAGCGGCGCTCATCTGGCGGGACGGGCGGTTTTTGATCTGTCAAAGGCCTGCGCACAAGGCGCGCGGGCTGCTGTGGGAGTTTGTGGGCGGCAAGGTGGAGCCGGGCGAGACGAAGGAGCAGGCGCTCGCGCGGGAGTGCATGGAGGAACTGGGGATCGATCTGGCGGTCGGCGAGCCGTTCATGGAGGTCGTGCACGCCTATCCCGACCTGACCGTGCACCTGACGCTGTTCCACGCCGCCATCGCGTCCGGCGAGCCGCAGCTGCTCGAGCACAACGATATGCGGTTTATCTCCGTCGAAGAGATCCCGCAGTACGATTTTTGCCCCGCGGATACGGAGATCCTCGCGCGGCTCACGCGCGAATACGGCTGTACCGGATTGCCGACAGCGTGAGCTTCGTGCCGGAGATCCTCGCGCGGCTCATGCGGGAATACGGCTGTACCGGATTGCCGACAACATGAGCTTCGTACCGGAGATTCCCGCGCGGCTCACGCGGGAATACGGCGCGCGCTGAGCCGCCGGACGCGCCCGGTCCGATCCGGCTGCGGAAAAATACTGGCCTGCCGGTCTGTTTGTGCTATGCCATGCCATAAACAGACCGGTGGGTCTATTTTTTAAGAGGCGATCATGAAGCGAGAAGAGAAGAACGCGGCGAGCCGGCAGAAGATTCTGGACAGCGCGCGAAAAGAATTTGCCGAGAAGGGGTATGCGCAGGGCTCCGTCAACACCATCTGCGGCGACGGCGAGCTGTCCAAGGGCATCCTCTATCACTATTTTAAGGACCGGGATGCGCTGTACCTCGCCTGCATGGAGCAGTGCTTTCAAACGCTCACCGCCTATCTGAGCGAACACGGAACCTGCGCCGGGGGCGGGGTTGAGCGGCGGCTGGACGTCTACTTTTCGGCGAGCCTGCGTTTTTTCCGGGCGCATCGCGCTACGGCCTGTTTCTGTCGCTCATCCATCAGGGACTGTTCTATGTGCCGTTCATCCTCGCGCTGCCGCCCCTGCTCGGCGTCACCGGCATCTATCTTTCGCAGCCCGCGGCGGATGTGCTGACCGTTCTGGTCTGCCTGTTCTCCGTCCGGCCGATGAAGCGGCTCGCCAGCCGCAACATGGGAGCGGACCCGGCCGGCAGCGGCGCCGAGGCATAGGCCGTCGTTTTCGGGCCGCCCCCAGCCCTCGGTCCCGGTGCGATGCGGGGATCACACCATCCTCCCCGCGCCGCATCGATAGCGACCGGCAATCCGGTGGTTGTGTGAACAGCAGCAAATCCCCCCGTTTTCCACCCCCTTTCTTTCGATGATTGTCGGTATTTTCTAATGAAACGACGCATTTTTGTTCATATCGCTGTTTATTACAGGAATTGTTAGAAAATGCTTGAATATATAGAGAGAATATAATGTGTGAAAATTTAGCAACTTTCATACATTTTTTAGGAGGAAACAAATCATGCGTGTAATTCTTGACACAGACAAAATGAAAAACGGCGTGAAGAAAGCTTGCCTTTGTATGAAAAACTACGCGAAAAAAGCTTACCTTTGCCCGATTTTTATTGGCATTGTTCTCATACTTGCCGGTCTCATCATCCAGATTCCGGGCGGTGTCCTGACTACCTACAAAAGCCTTGATGGAGACTCAACCAATCTCTATGTTTTCGATAACAAGTATTCCTCTATTGACGAATATGTTGGAGGTGATGCTTACAACTATATCATCGGCGCCTCTCTTGTTGCAGGCAAAACTGCGGGTGCAATAGCTGCAAAAGCAATCAGTATGGTCGGCGGCGCAATGTGCATCTGCCTGGGCATAACACTTATGATGCTGCAGAAGAATCGTCCTAACGAAGTTACTGCCCTCAATAGTGCAGAGACTTCCGATTCCGCCGAAACTTCCTCTGATAATGAAAGCGGGCAACAGCAAACCGAATAACATTGTTGGGGCGGGGCGCGTTTAACGCCGCAGGAGATTGCAGAAATGCATCGTCTTTATGCGAAACTCGGAAACACAGCGGCTGTTGGTCGCAAAAGCCGCTGTGTTCACGATTTGGCGGCCGCTATCGATGCGGCACATACCCCCGAGCCGCTGCCCAAGCGCGACCGCTCAGCCGTTCATGAGGTGACATATCGTCCCTCAGAGCTGCCGTCAGGGCGGAGCATCCAACCTCTTTTTCCAGCTCCTGCGGTTCCAATGGCCGCTTTCCCCTCC